>JANODH010000001.1:0-34972 GCA_031412595.1 Sphingomonas sp.
TCTGCCGGATTGAGTACAGTCCCTGCGCCGACAATAGCGCCGTCGACTTTCGCCATCTCAGCGATGACGTCGAGAGCCGCCGGCGTGCGCAACGTGACCTCCAGCACCGTCAACCCGCCACGCACGAGCGCTTCGGCAATCGGGCGGGCGTGGGCGATGTCATCGATGACGAGCACAGGAATGACGGGTGCGGTGTTCATGATTTCGTCGATCGTCATGATGCGTGTTCCGTTGCAAAAGCCGCCGCCGCGCCGAAAAGGCCAGGCTGGTCGAGCGTAATCAGCTTGACTGGTATCGCTGCCATCATCGTTTCGAACCGCCCTTTCGCCGCAAAACGCTGAGCGAACCCGGACTTCGGAAGATGATCAGCGATCCGCGCGCCAAGACCGCCAGCGACGACAACGCCGTTCGCGCCCTGTGCAAGCGCAAGGTCGCCGGCAATCGAGCCCAAACTCATGCAGAAGCGATCGAGCGCGGCCACTGCCAAACTATCGCTGCCATCCAGCGCGGCAGTCCAAAGTGCTTTGTCATCATCGCTGTCGACAGTGCGTCCTTCGATCCGGGCAAAAGCTTCGTAAATACCACGCAGGCCGGGACCAGAAACCACTCTTTCCACCGAAACACGGCGATAGCGCTTGCGCAACGTCTCGAGCAGGCCATCTTCAAAAGCGTCGAGTGGCGCAAAATCGAGGTGGCCACCTTCAGTTGCGCAGACGTCGTACCGATTGGGACCGCGAACCACGTAGGCAACACCGAGTCCGGTGCCCGGGCCAACGACCGTCGTGATGCCGGTTTGAGGAAAGGGCCGGTCCGGGCCGCAGATATGTCGGAGTTGTCCAGCGGACGCCTGCGCAACCGCGTGGCCGACAGCGCCAAAGTCATTGACCAGCGTGTAGCGATCAACATGCAAGCGCTCGGCGATAAGCGAAGGTCGGATCGTCCAGTGGCTATTGGTCAATTGCAGAACGTCGCCGCCGACCGGGCCGGCAAATGCAATTGCTGCAGCAGCAGGGAGCGGCGCACCGAGTTGCGAACCAAAATACTCCCACGCCGTCTGAAAACTTGCGTGTTCGGCAGTCTTTAACGTGATCGGCTCGCCAAGCGACTGCACGCGTCCACTTTCAACTTCGGCGAGCGCAAACCGAGCGTGCGTTCCGCCGATGTCGATGGCTACGACTTGCGTCATAGCCCCCCAGCCGCAAGCATTGCTGATCCCCCTTTTTCGGCGTCGTCAGACCCATGCCGCATGAAAGCGAATAGTTCACGACCGACGCCCGTATGCGCTGCCGGACAAGCTGTGCGCTCTCGCTCGGAAAGGGAAGCGGTCGTCGAAAGCGTGCCGCCCAAAGCATCGACACGAACGACGTCCCCGTCGCGCAAAAAGGCCAGAGGTCCGCCAAGAGCGGCTTCTGGAACGGCATGGATTGCCGCCGGTACCTTTCCCGATGCACCCGACATCCGTCCGTCGGTCACAAGCGCAACGTTAAATCCCTTGTCTTGAAGAACGCCAAGCGCTGGCGTTAGTTTGTGTAGCTCAGGCATTCCGTTTGCATGAGGCCCCTGAAAACGGACAATGACGATTACATTGCGGTCTAGTTCTCCGGCTTTGAACGCGGTCAGCACTTCGTTCTGGTCTGCAAATATAGCGCAAGGCGCTTCGATGATGTGCCGCTTCGCATCTACGGCGCTGGTCTTGATGATTGCGCGGCCCAGATTGCCTGTCAAAAGACGCATGCCGCCGTCGGGTGAAAAGGGATCAGAGACAGGGCGGACCATCGTTGCATCGCGTGACGCGGACACGGCAGGTTGCCACATTACGGCGTCGTCGACCAACACCGGTTCGGTGCCATAGTCCGTGAGATCGGCGCGGGCGACAGTCATGATGTCGCGGTGCAAAAGTCCTGCATCGAGCAATTCGCGTATGATGAAGCCGATGCCGCCCGCGTGATGAAAGTCGTTCACGTCACCCGAACCGTTCGGATAAACGCGTGCGAGCATGGGCACGGCCGACGAAAGGCGGTCAAAATCGTCCCAATCGATGACGATCCCTGCAGCGCGGGCAATCGCGGGCAGATGAATTGCATGATTAGTCGAGCCGCCGGTCGCCAGAAGACCGATACAAGCATTTACGATCGCCTTTTCATCGACGCAGTGGCTGAGCGGGCGATAATCGTCGCCATTCCAACCAATCGCCGCGAGACGGTGCACGGCTGAGCGCGTCAACTCGCTGCGCAGTTTCGTGCCCGGATTCACGAAAGCAGCGCCGGGCATGTGTAAGCCCATGACTTCCATCATCATCTGATTCGAATTGGCAGTGCCATAGAAAGTGCAGGTTCCCGCATCGTGATAGGACGCGGACTCGGCTTCGAGCAGTTCGGCCGTGCCAACTTTCCCTTCGGCGTACAGTTGGCGAATTCGTTGCTTTTCCTTGTTGGCAAGACCTGACGGCATCGGCCCGCCGGGAATGAGGATCGTGGGCAGATGGCCGAACCGCAACGCACCGATCAGCAATCCCGGCACGATCTTGTCGCAAATCCCGAGCATGGCGACGCCTTCGAACATGGCGTGGCAGAGCGAGACAGCCGTAGCGAGCGCAATCGTATCCCGACTGAACAGGCTCAGTTCCATGCCGGCCTGCCCTTGCGTCACACCGTCGCACATCGCAGGGACGCCGCCTGCCACTTGCGCGGTTGCGCCGACTTCACGTGCCGCAATCTTGATCGCTTCGGGATAACGGCCATAGGGCTGATGCGCGGACAGCATGTCGTTGTAAGCCGTGATGATGCCGAGATTGATCGATGTGCCCTGGCGAATTGCAGCCTTGTCTTCGCCCGCCGCTGCAAATCCATGCGCCAGATTGCCGCACGACAAGGCAGAGCGATTGGTCCCCGCTTCGCGTTGCTGGTCCATGAGCGCCAGATAGGACGTCCGCGTGGGCTTGGACCGTTCGATGATCCGATCGGTCACAGCGGCAACGACCGTATGCATTTCAGTCATGCCATGATGCTCCGTCACGCTCGATCATGCCGATCGCGGCAGACGGCCCCCATGTGCCCGCGGTGTAGGGCTTAGCAGTAAGGCCGGCGTCATCCCATGCTTTGTGGATCGAATCGACCCAAGTCCACGCGGCTTCGATCTCGTCGCGACGGACGAAAAGCGTGGTGTCCCCCTCGAGCAGATCGAGCAGCAACCGCTCATAGGCAATACGGCGGCGCGAATTGGCGAACGCATCGGAAAGGCTGACATCGAGGCCCACTTTCTTGATGGCAATGCCGTCACGGTCGAGGCCGGGTTCCTTAGTCATCACGGTCAGCCTGATCCCTTCTTCAGGTTGTAAACGTATTACGAGTGCATTGGGTTCGAGACCGGCGCCGCGAGCCTTGAAAATCGAGTGCGGGACCGGGCGAAACTGGATGAGGATTTCCGAATGCCGCTGCGGCATCCGTTTTCCCGTGCGCAAGTAGAACGGCACACCCTGCCAGCGCCAGTTATCGAGATGCGCTTTCACGGCAACGAAGGTCTCGGTATTCGATGATGTGCCGAGTTCGTCGGCATAGCCCGTAACTGGTAGCCCGCCGACAGCGCCTGCAACATATTGTCCTTTTACGGAATGTGCCGACGCGCCAGCCGCATCCATTGGACGCAGCGACCGCAGCACTTTCACCTTTTCGTCGCGAACAGCCGTTGCGGTGTAACTGGCGGGTGGCTCCATCGCCACAAGCGCGAGCAATTGAAGCATATGGTTCTGCACCATGTCGCTAAGAGCACCGACGCCGTCGTAATAGGAAACGCGTCCCTCGAGCCCAACGGTTTCTGCGACCGTAATCTGGACATGTTCGACGTGGCTCGCGTTCCACAATGGTTCGAACAAGGTGTTCCCAAATCGAAGCACCAGCAAGTTCTGCACGGTTTCCTTGCCGAGATAATGATCGACGCGGAAGATGTCCTCTTCGTCGAACGCGGTACCGACAGCAGCATTGACGTCACGGCTCGACGGCAAGTCATGACCGATCGGCTTTTCCATCGCAATGCGCGTGTCGGGCCCCGTCAGCCCGACGGAGGCTAGTCCTTCGACAACGGGGCCAAAAAGTGACGGTGGTGTGGACAGATAAAACGCAATGCCCATGGATTTGACGGCAGCCACTTTGCTTGCAAGACATGTGAAGTCATCGGGGGCGTCTGCGGAAACTCGGCAATAATCGATGCGATTGATGAACGCTTTGGCATTTGTTTCGTCAAACAGTTCTAACGGGACGAGCGTCGCCATAACTTGAGCTTGAAAGGCTCCCCGCTCAAGTTTTGAACGCGCCGCACCAATAACCCGGAAGTTCGCCGGCAACAGGCCGTCACATTGCAGATTATACAATGATGGAAACAGCATCCGCTGCGCCAAATCGCCTGTCGCCCCGAACAGGATCAACGTTTCAAACAGGTGCGGCATGCTGGCCCCTCGTTGCCGTAGGGTCGCTTCCATAGCGACGCCACGCGGCGATGCAATGTGCATACGATTGCATCAATCAGGCGGCCGCGCGACGATCCTTCAGTTCGGCGTTCAGCATTTCGGCCAACAGGAATGCCAGTTCGAGCGATTGCGCCGCGTTGAGACGGGGATCGCAGTGGGTGTGATAGCGATCGGCCAGGCTCAGTTCTGTGACGTCGACGGCGCCGCCCGTGCACTCGGTGACATTCTGGCCAGTCATTTCGATATGAATGCCACCGCCATAGGTTCCTTCAGCGCGATGGACCGCAAAGAACCCCCGCGTTTCGGCGAGAATCCGATCGAACGGCCGCGTTTTATAACCGGTGTTCCCAGCTTTGATCACGTTGCCGTGCATCGGATCGCATGACCAGATCACAGGATGCCCCTCGCGCTTTACGGCACGAACCAGCGGCGGAAGCCCCGCCTCGATCTTGTCGTGGCCATAGCGCGTAATGAGCGTGATGCGCCCAGGTGTTCGCGCAGGATTGAGCGTATCGAGCAGGCGCAACAACACGTCGGGCGTCAGGCTCGGCCCGACTTTCATACCGATCGGATTGCCGATCCCGCGCAGAAATTCAACATGTGCTGAGCCTTCGAAGCGAGTCCGATCGCCGATCCAAAGAAAATGTGCACTTGTGTCGTACCAGTCGCCGGTCAGCGAATCCTGCCGCGTGAGCGCTTGCTCATAGGGAAGCAAGAGCGCTTCATGGCTCGTGTAAAACTGCGTTCCCTTAAGCTGTGGAACTGTGTCCGGATTGATGCCGCACGCATTCATAAAATCAAGTGCTTCGCCGATCCGATCGGCGACGTCGCGATATTGCTTGGTCCAGGGGCTGCGGCCCATGAAGTCATGAGTCCAGGCGTGGACTTGATGCAAATTGGCATAACCGCCATTCGAAAACGCGCGCAAAAGGTTCAGCGTGGCAGCGGACTGATTATACCCTTGCACCATTCGCTGCGGATCGGGTGTGCGGCCTTCAGCTTCGAAAGCGATATCGTTGATAATATCACCGCGGTAGCTCGGCAGTTCGACGCCGTCGATCGTCTCAGTATCTGCGCTGCGCGGCTTGGCGAACTGGCCGGCCATACGACCCAGCTTTATCGTGGGAAGCTTCGAGGCGAAGGTCAGCACGACGGCCATTTGCAGCAGCACACGAAACGTGTCGCGGATGTTATTCGGATGGAATTCAGCAAAGGATTCCGCGCAATCACCGCCCTGAAGCAAAAAGGCTTCGCCGTTCACCACGCGCGCAAGATCCAAGGTCAGGTTGCGCGCTTCGCCAGCAAAAACAAGCGGCGGAAAGCTTCCGAGCGTGTTCGTCGCCCGATCGACCGCTGCCTGATCGGAGTAAGTCGGGAGCTGGCGCGCTTCATGCGCCGTCCAGCTGTCGGGAGTCCATTTCGTTGCCATAGTCACCGCGCAATGCGTGACCTGCCGAAAAATTGCAACGACTAGCGACTGAGACGCGCTAGTTGACGCCTAGCTGCGTCGCGGCAGCATTGATCTGGGCTGCACGATCAGGATTGCCAGTAATAGCCGCCTGTTTTGCAGCACTCGCTTCTGCAGACCGGCTAAGCGCGGAATAACTGCGCATCAGCATGATCCAGCCATCGACGTCTTTCGGATTGTCCTTCAGCTTCTTTGCCAGGCCATCGACCATCGATTGTATCATGGCCTGCTGCTGCTCAGCCGCCGCAGGTGATTGCGCTGGCAAGGTGGGCAACGCCGCCAAACGTGCGCGAACATCGATTTTTTCTTTCGCGGCCACAGATGCAATCAACCCACGAACATCGGCTTGCCACGGCGCGTCGGGTGGCGAGTCGCGCAACAACGCCATCCAATCGTCGATCGCGCCCTTGTGGTCGCCGATAATGTCTTTTTCGACCGCAAGGAAATAGCGAGCTCTCGTGTCTTTGGGATCGCGCTCGAGCGCTTTGCCAAAGGCCAGTTTGGCGTCGGGCGGAAACGCGCCTTGGCTTGCTAGCACAAGCGCTTCACCAAGGTTCGACCAACTTTCGGCTTTGCTCGGCGTTAGCTCCGCAGCGCGTTTGTAGGCCGTGGCACTTTCTGCAAATCGCTGCGTTTCAAAAAAGCTTGCGCCCAACATGCGCCAGCCTTGCGCATCGCGCGGATTAGCTTTCAGCCGTGCTTCGATTTGAGGGATCATCGTCGCGATATCTGGCGATGTGCGCTCCTGTGGGGCCGACGTTGGCGTGGGCTGGGCGGGTATGGTCCGCATTGTCGTTACGCCAATCGAAATTGTCGCGATCAGCGCCGCCACAATCAAAACTAAGCGACTAATGGGCACGCTCACTTGACCTTGGCCGCCAGTTCCTTTTGCGCGGCGCGGTATTCGATTTCCAATCGATCCACACGGTCGGCAACCGTTTCGATGGCAGTGACCGAACCAATGCCCTGGCCCGACCCCCAAATGTCGCGCCATGCCTTAGCCGGCGTATTGTCGCTCTGGCCGAAATTCATGGTCTTATACTCGCCCTTCGGAAGATTGTCGGGATCAAGGCCAGCGGCTTCGATCGACCCGCGGAGGTAATTCCCGTGAACACCAGTGAAGAGATCGGAATAGACGATATCCGCGGCATTGCCGTCGACAATTCCTTGTTTGTACGCAGCGTCGGCATTGGCCTCGACTGTCGCGATGAATGCCGATCCCATGTACGCAAGGTCCGCGCCACAGGCTTGCGCTGCGAGGATCGAATGTCCGTTTGCGATTGCACCTGATAGCGCCACGGGCCCATCGAACCACGTGCGAATCTCGCTGATCAACGCGAACGGGGATTGGGTGCCCGCATGGCCACCAGCACCCGCGGCCACCGGGATAAGACCGTCAGCACCTTTTTCGATCGCTTTGCGCGAAAACCGGTCGTTGATGACGTCGTGCATGACGATCCCGCCCCAACTGTGCACGGCAGCGTTCAAGTCCTCGCGCGCACCGAGCGACGTGATAGTGATCGGCACCTGCCATTTGGCACAGGTTGCGAGATCGGCTTCAAGTCGATCATTGGATTTATGCACGATCTGATTGACCGCATAGGGCGCAGCAGGTCGATCGGGATGATCGCGATTATGCTGCGACAATTCCTCGGTGATCCGATGCAACCATTCGTCGAGCAAACCCTGCGGTCTTGCGTTCAGCGCCGGAAAACTGCCGACGATCCCGGCTTTGCATTGCGCAATGACGAGATCAGGGCCGGAAACAATGAAAAGCGGGGATCCGATGAGCGGAAGCCGCAGGTTATCGAAGATTGCGGGAAGGGTCATGACGCGTCGTCTTAGCGCAACATTATGCGTCTGCAAGTGCCGGAACTGTGACGTTACGGCAACGGCAAATGATGACAGATGAACCCGCTTGTCAGATTGCTTTGGTTCGTGTTGAGCATCTACACCGATCGTTTGAGGACATTATGAGCGGACCACTTAAAGGCATCCGGATTATCGAATTTGCAGGCATCGGCCCCGCGCCATTTGCGGGCATGATGCTTGGTGATCACGGCGCAGAAGTAATCCGTATCGAACGTCCGGGCGGCATGCTTGATCCGCGTGACCCGCTTTCGCGTAATCGGAAGTCCATCGTTTTGAATACGAAGACCGACGCGGGAAAAGCCATTGCGCGCGATCTCTGCCGAACGGCAGACGGTGTGATCGAAGGCTATCGTCCTGGCGTCATGGAGCGGCTCGCCCTTGGTCCCGATGTTCTCCTCGCCGATAATCCGGCGTTGGTTTATGGCCGCATGACGGGGTGGGGGCAATATGGGCCGTATGCTCACGCCGCAGGGCACGACATTAATTACATCGGACTTTCGGGTGTTTTACACACGATCGGGCGCGCAGGCGAGCGCCCCGTGCCGCCGGTGAACTATGTTGGCGATTTTGGCGGGGGCGGCATGATGCTTGCCTATGCGATGGTGAGCGCGCTGCTTGCTGTCAAAATGGGCGGGCAGGGGCAAGTCATCGATTGTGCGATGACAGACGGTTCCGCACTTATTGCCGGCATGAGCTGGCACATGCTGGCCGCAGGCGCGAACACGGATGCGCCCGGGACAAACATGCTCGACGGTGCAGCGCATTTTTATGACACGTACGAATGCGCCGACGGCAAATGGATTTCGATCGGATCGATCGAACCGCAATTTTATGCGTTGCTGAGGCATCACGCGGGCGTGTCGGAAGATCGCAGTTTTGACGCGCAACATGATCGCAGCGCGTGGCCCGCGCTCAAGAGGCATCTGACGATAATTTTCAAATCCAAAACACGTGATCAATGGTCCGCGATCATGGAAGGCACTGATGTCTGTTTTGCCCCAGTTTTGTCGATGCGAGAGGCGCCGTTGCATCCCCATAACGTCGCACGCGGCACTTTTGTCGAGATCGGTGGCGCCATTCAGCCAGCACCTGCGCCGCGGTATTCGGAAACAGTCAACGATCTGCCGCTCGCCGCTCCCGTCGCTGGCGCTGATAACGCTGCGATCGTGGCAGCGCTCGGATATGATGATGCTCGCGTGATTGCGCTGAAAGCATCAGGGGCATTCGGATAAAACATTGAGCCTAGTCGGCTGAAACTGCCAGATGCAAAAGGCGGTCAGCCGGGATCGTGATTATGAAATGCGCTCCACTCCGCGCCGGGGTGACCGAAAGCGCGCCGCCGACCTGGTTCACCAGCGCCGTCACGATCAGCATGCCGAGACCTCCCGACGATGCTGGATCGAAATCGCTGGGCAGGCCTTTGCCGTTGTCGGCAATCGTGATGACGACATCTGCGGCTCTCTGGGCGATGCTAACAGAAATGGTACCCCCGTTGCCCCCGTGGAATGCGTATTTAACGGCGTTGGTCAAAAGTTCGTTGACGAGCAGCGCGATCGAAACGGCGTCGTCCAACATGACCGGAAACCTCGCGTCGCTCGCAAACGTCAATTGGATTGTTTTGGCGCCATCAAGAGCGGCAATCGTCTCTTTCGAAAGCTCCTCGAGATAAGCGGTCAGGTCGACAGTTTCCTGGCCCGATGAAACGTAGAGCCGCTGGTGCATCCCTGCAACCACGCCAATCCGCGCACACGCTTCGTGCAGGCTTGCCCGTACTTCGGAGGATGTACTGCGTTCGGCCTGCAATGCGAGCAGCGACGTCACTAACTGTAGATTATTTTTGACGCGGTGGTTCACTTCCTGAAGCATCACGTCCTTGATGCGAACAGCTTGTTCCATGGCTTCTTCGGCACCGTGGCGCAGCGTGTCGTCACGAATTGTGAGCACAGCGCCAATCAGCGATTTGTCGTCGGCATAAATCGGTTTTGCATTGCCCAAAGCAAGAACTTCACTCCCATCGGGGCGCCGGATGATCCATCGCGCGTCGACGACGGTCTCGTGATCGCGAACGGCGCGTGTCAGGGGAAGTCTGTCGATAGGATGCGGCTTCCCGTCCTCGGTCCACAAGCTATACGCTGTCGTATAATTTTCGGGTGTCACATCGAGACATGCGACACCGTGCAAGCGGGTCGCCGCTTCATTCACGAAAGTGATCTTTCCCGCTGGGTCGGTCATGATCACGCTTTCGCTCAGCTGCGCCAGCGTGGCTTCATGTTCGGCGGCAATGCGCTGGCATCGCAAACTCGAAATGCGCAGTTCGTTTTCGGCCTCGACCTGGGCTGTTACGTCGAGATTGGTCCCGAACCATTTCTGCACGACCCCAAGCGCATCGCGCATCGGTTGCACGCGGGTCAGGAACGGGCGAAAAACGCCATCGGCGCGCCGAAGCGGAAACGTCATTTCGAATGGTTGACCCGCTGCAATGCAACCAGTCCATTTCTCGAGAACATTGGGAAGGACGTTGGGATCGTGGACCGACTGCCAGCCCCACCCAGCCATTTGCTCAGCCGTCGATCCACAATATTCGTACCAGCGCTTATTATACCAAAAAATATAGCCATCAGCGCGGGCCATCCAGCATAACGCGGGGATATTGTCTGCGAGGAGACGAAATTCGCTATCTTCAATACGCACCGAACTCATGTTCCGTGCGCTGTCACTTGCGCGTTCGGAAGCGGTATCGATGTCTTCAGCGCCGGCTTTCATTATGACGCCCCAGTACGACCACACGCGGCCGAGTATAATCAGCGAAAAAAAAGGATCAATACACAGCGATTTTACGAGGTCATCCGCTTACGACATAATCGATGGGTTTGAACGAACCACCGTTTGATTGAAGCGCGGAACATGCTGTCAAACCGATGACAAGATCCATTTCGGCCGTGAAAACGATCCGGTCGCCTGCCTCGCTTGTCGGCGGTTCGACCGTAAACGCGCTACTTTCGGGATCGATGACAACATTCATGAAACAGTTGAAGGCCGTCGGGAGCATGTCTGGCTTGATACCCCAAGGGGCCAATGCCGCTGCAAGGTTCCCAAAGCAGCCACGGTGGGGGTTGGTTTCGCCGTAGATTATACGAAATGTATCGCTCGAACAGGGCGTCAATAAAAAGTCATGACGGCCAACATCATCCGCGACGATCCTGAGCATCGGCGCACTGCGGTTTGAATAAAGCACATCACCAGTGGAAAGGAGCAGTTTGCTGGCGTAATCGAGGGACCGGCCAGACGACACGACTTCATTGATGTCAGATAGGCTGTAAGCGAGAAGATCAGCGACCTGGCAGCCCTGCGGGTCAATGACAGTCAACTGTTGCCCGCTTCGCATCGTGAAACCAATGCCAGATCGGGGTGCAATCCTCGATAGCGTCATGCAGCGCGGCGATTGTAGGGACATTCCCAGTCACTTTCGACGGGGCGACCACTGTATTGCCGTGCTTCCGAAATCTCACCGTGCCTTGCAAGCATCGGGTTCTCGTTTCCCGCCAGGGCAACATCGCGATCCAAAATGGCAGCACGAAGCTTTTCATAGCGGCCTTCCGCACGCAGCTGTTCGAATTGTTCATGCAGATTGAATACGAGGGCAGGGTGCGCAAATCGGCGGGCCGGACGGCTCGAAGCCGGGTGAAGCCCAACCACGAAAAATGCCTTTCCTCCAAAGCTCAGCGAAAAATGAGGGCTGTCCGGATCCGCGCTGACGGTATCGTCCAAAGCGAAACCTTTCCATTCATCTTTGTCTGCGAGCGACTGCACCCGTTCCCAAAGCGCTGCCTCGAATTCGTCTTCGGTAACGACTGGCGAGTTCTCGAAGATCACGACAAGCGTGCGAAAGATTTTCTTGTCGACGTTATATCGATCGATGACTTCGAGAAGGGCAGGATGGATGCGTAAATCGTCCCATGACGACCTGATGTCGTGACAGACAAGTATGTCCATTTGCTGTTTCGATAGCGCGGCCTTTGCGCCGACACAGGGAAACTCGGGCGTTTCGACCATTTCTCTAAAGGCATTGGCAATCGAGTGGCCATTATCAAAATCGACAAACTTCATGATTTCTTCCAACAAGGGCGGGGCACGCATCCGAACACGCGCCCCGCTCAGTCTTTACTGGCGCTGCAAGCGATGCTTGAGGTCGCGCATCTGGTCATGACCCTGCTTTACCGATGTGTAGCAGTCCGCGATTAGGCTGCGCGTCGAAGATGACAAAGCGCTGTCTTCAAGCGCAGCTTCATATTTGGCTTTGATGACGTCTTCGCCGCGCTCGACTTCGCTGACGACGGCCTGCTCGTCGTTGCCCATGACTGTCTGCTTTAAGTCCATGAACGAACGGTGTGCGCTTGCCAGTAGCGATCCGTCATCTTCAGGATTGCCGCCCATGCCAACGACCGCTTGCTGAAGTCGTTCGGCAACACCTTCGCGCTCATTCGCACGATCGAAGAACATGGCGACGAACTGAGTTGATTCTTTCACTTCGGCAGCAGCACGATAGCCGTTCACGCTATCGATCGTTGTTTTGATCAGGCTGTTCAGCACGCCGACGTCATGGCTGTTTGTATCAGACATAAAATGTTTCCTTGGTTGGGGTTTGGGGTCAACCGCGAAGCTGGGAAAAAGTTCTTATCTGCCCATAAAAATATCGTTTCCTGGTGCTTCGATCATGAAGCTGTGACGGGCCAGTCCTTTGGATCGACAGCCGGCGCCGCTGCAACGTCGCTGGTATCTAATGTCGTTCGGATCTCGTCATTTACTGTCGTGATTTTTGCCCAGTCGATTGCGATCAGTCGTTCGCCAAAGCCACCAACGCCTCCGACGCCCACGACCAGATAAGCAATTTTTCCATGATCGCACGCAGCCATGATACCGATGACTTTGCCGATGAGCTTGCCCGTGCTGTCGATAACCGTGCGGCTCACCAAATTGCTCACTGCGACAAGCGTCGGGGCTGGTGCGCCGGCGCTTTTGATCTCAGCCGACCGTGCACCATCCTCCTGTTTTGCAACCCGTCCTAGCCATCGCCAAACACCAATGACGTTGACGACGAAAAGGAAGCCATTCGTAACCAGCAAATTCTGCTGTCCGGATGTGATCGCCACGACACACCAGGCCAACGACCCCAGCGTGAAAAGGATAAATCCCCATCCCGTGATACGCGCACCCAGGTTTGCAGCAGTCATCATTGCCGCAATCATCGTTGCCACTGGCGCTGCTATGGCTGCTAATTCTTCCATGCCTGCTCAACTGCGGCCCGATCATGCTGTTCCGTTTCGCAGTGAGCTTGGAATTGCCAAAATCACTTCAACGGGAACCGTGTCCGCTTCATCTGGTTTTACCTCCGATTAAAAGGGAGTGACTACATGAATATCATCATCATGCTTATCGTTGGCGGCGTCATTGGCTGGCTCGCGAGCATCGTCATGCGGACGGATGGACAGCAAGGCATCATTCTCAATGTGGTCGTTGGGATCGTAGGTGCATTGCTCGCGGGTTTCCTGTTGACACCACTGCTCGGCGGTTCGCCGATCACATCGGGCGCCCTCGATATCCGCTCGCTGCTCGTGTCGTTTCTCGGCGCGCTCGTGTTGCTTGCGATCGTGAATCTTATTCGCCGCGGTTCGGTGCGCTAAACTAATTTTTTTGGGAGTGGTTATGAAGACAATTACGATGAAACTCGCTGCTTGCGCATTGGTCCTTGGATCAGTCGCTGCGTGCAACAATACACCAGCCGAAAAAGCTGCCGAAAACACCGCCGACATGATGGAAGACCAGGCGGATATGGTCCGGGACAATACCGAAGCGACAGCCGATAATATGGAAGATCGCGCGGATACGCTCGACAACCGTATTGATGGTGTGGACTCCACGACGGAGCAGAACATGGAAAACCGTGCCAGTGCGGTACGTGCTGCGGGCGAAAACAAGGCAGATGCCTTGGAAGACAAAGCTGACCGAGTTCGCGAAAAAGCTGACCAGTAAGCCTATAAGCAATATGTGATCGGGTAGCAGCTGGCGTCGGCTGCTACCCATTTTGCGATCCGGGGACGATGACAATTGGAAGTAGCGGCGAAAGACCATTTATTGGTAAGCGATACGAACCATACATTTTTCGCACATCGCACTTTGTGTGATGCGCTGGGCTCGGTCGCGCCTGTAACTGGATTTCCTCCTGCTGCCGGAATATTACGCATCGCAAATGCGAGCGGAGTGCGTTGAATGAAAGATCGGAGCAAAGACGTGCAATTAAACGTGGTTCCTCCGAAAAAACGAATGCGCATGCCTGCAACTGCTTTCGACCCGATCGCGGCCGCCTTGCAGCAGATCCACAGCAAAGTGACCGACGAAAACATCCCGGATGATTTTATGCGCTTGCTCGAACAGTTCGACGCTCAGGACGGCAACTGATGTCGAGTGCCGCGACCGAAAGGGCTGTGGTGAGCGCGGTCGATGATGCTGAATTCAAAAGTCAGATGGTGGCATTGATACCATCATTGCGTGCTTTCGCCCGCAGTCTGTGCGGCAACCCCGACATGGCTGACGACTTGGCACAAGAAGCAATGGCTCGGGCGTGGAAAGCGCGCGGAAGTTTTACGATGGGCACGAATTTTCGGGCCTGGATGTTCATGATCCTGCGCAATATATTCTACACGACGATCCGGAAAAACGCCCGGATGACGTCGTGGGATCCTGAGATCGCTGAGCGCGTCTTGGTCGAGCCAGCGACGCAGCATGTTGGTATCGAGTTGAACGACGTGCAGAAGGCGCTCGATAAGCTGCCGCCCGTACAGCGCGAAATGCTGATGCTCGTTGCTGCTGAAGGCGTATCATACGAAGAAGCTGCGATGATCGCAGGTTGCGCGATTGGGACGGTAAAAAGCCGTGTGGCGCGTGCGAGAGCAGCGCTCGTCCTGTTGCTCGAAGGACAGAATATCGACGATGTCCGCGATAGCGATCATCCGGCAAAGGCGGAGCTTCCGGTTGGTTTTGGTTTTGCCGAACGCAGCTAACCCATGAACCGATCGGGGGATCAAGACGCGAGCATGAAGGGCAATTGGACTGCGCGCACCCTGCGCAACGGGCTGGTGCTCGTCGTTGTTGCTGCCTTGTTGCCGATGTCGATATTGAGTGTCTGGCAGGGGCGCGCTGCCTGGCAGGATGCACGGGCAATCGCGGCTAACCAGTTGCGTGCCAATGCCTGGCTGATCGCTGAAAGCGAGCGCGAGGTGTTTACGATGGCGCGTCAGGCCGTGCAGTTCGCCAGCGCCGCGCCTTCGGTCCAAAACATGGATCGTCAGTGCAGCAAACTTTTAGCCGACACGCTGATCGGCACCGCCGGTATTATAAACCTTACCCGATCGGACGCATCAGGGCAGTTGCGTTGTTCTGGCGCACCATTCGCGGGTGAACTGAATTTCGCAGCACAAACCTGGTGGCAGCAAGCGGTCAAAGTCGTCGGGTTTAGCTTGAGCGCACCAATGACAGGGCCAATCTCGAAGAAGCGTGTGCTGATGATGGGTTTGCGCATTCAAGCACCGGACGGCGATCACGATGGCCTTGTAACGGCCGCAATCAGCTTGGACTCATTGCTTGCCTCTTTGGCGCGGCGCGGCGCTGCGGATCCTCGAGCCTTGATCGCAATCGTCGATGCGAATGGTGCTGTTGTCATTAGCAATAAAAACGCAGTTTTCCGGATTTCCAATAGTGTTATTGGCGACGACTTGCCGACGCCAGCCGTGGCACAAGATGGCACGGCGTGGCTGTATGCAACAGCGCCGCTTCACGGGAAAGATCTTACAATCGTCTATGCTCGGCCGACGGATGACGTCTTCGCTGCGGCGCGTTGGCAAGTGCGGCAAAGCATTATTTTGCCTCTTGTCGCGATGCTGCTAGCGTCGCTCGCTATCTGGACTGGCACGCACTGGCTTGTCGTTCGCTGGCTCCGGAAACTGCAAGATCTCACGGCGCAATTCGGGCGCGGTGACTTTTCCGGGAATCGTGCTGCTTATATTCGCGCGCCGCGCGAAATTGCTTTGTTGAGCGACGATTTGCACACGATGGCGGAGACTATCGATCAGCGCGACGCTGCACTGAATACGGCGCTGGCGGCAAAAACCGAACTGACGCGCGAGGTCAACCATCGCGTAAAAAACAATCTTCAGATCGTGACGAGCCTGCTGACGCTTCAGGCAGACCGCGTGGCAGATGCCTATGCACGCGATGCGCTTGGTCAGGCACGCGCACGTATTGCAGCACTGGGTCTGATCCACCGGGTCCTTTATGAGCATGACACGCATAACGCGCTCGGCACAGTGGACATGCCTTTACTGATGGACGAGCTTTGCCCGCAGTTGCGCTCGGCTAATCGCACGCAAAAAAATGTCGACCTGCTCTGCACCTGTGGCGCGTTTCAAGTAACCGTCGATCAGGCGGTGCCGCTGACATTATTCATCGTCGAAGTCGTCACCAACGCCTTTCGCCATGCCTATCCGGACGATCGTAACGGGAAAATCCTGCTCGATATGACCGCAGCCGAAGGTCGGGTGGATCTGACAATCATCGACGATGGAGTCGGTTATTCGCTTGAAGATCCTATCGGGAAAATGGGCTTTGAACTGATCAACGCCTTTGCCACTCAGCTCGGTGCCACGCTCGATATTGTCAGCGACGCGTCGGGGACCAACGTGACGCTTCGTTATGCTCTCACTCAATATTGATCGGTGCGAGTGCACGCGTCATCGTTGCCTGAAGTTCGTCGCGCGTGAAGGGCTTGGCAAGGGTAAGCCAATGATGTTTCGATCCCGCTTTTAGCGTCGTGTGTCCCGTTGCGATGACCACGGGGAGGTCCGGTCGAAAAAGCCATGCCGCTTCGGCGAGCTCCAGGCCCGACATGTGAGGCATTTCGTAATCAGTGACGAGCGCGCCGATGTCTTGCCGATCGCGCAACGCTTCGAGTGCCGCACTTCCCGAATTGGCTCGGATGACCTGAAATCCGAGCGATTCCAAAAGCGACGCGGTTCCCCAGAGAATGATGGTATCATCGTCAACAACAAGCACGACGCATCGCGCTCGATCGACGTGCGTATGGGCAGTCATGGCGTTTTCCGAGAAATTCAGTTCACTAAATCAACAAAGGGGGCGATGGGATGTTCCCGCCGTCAAGTCGCCTTTTTACGCCTAAACCAGCGGCGTCTGAAGAGCCCTCGACTGGAAACGGCTTCGAACATTTCAGCTGGACCCTCGGGATCGAGGATTTCGTTTTCGGCTAACCAAGCGGCGACATCGTTGACTTCAGGCAACACATAAGGCCGCAACTTGCCGGTTTTCGTTCGTAAAGCCTCGATCGTTTTCACGATTGACCCGGTCGTCCTGATCATTTGGTCAACGGTGTCTTCGCATTCGCCGAGATGTTCCGCCAACAAGGACGTCCTTATCGACGCGATCTTGTCGACGCGCGATGCGTTCGCGCCGTCAGCCGCGTCGATCACGACGTCGCACTCCGTATCGAGGCGCATCGATCGGTTGTTCATATTCGACGATCCGATTCGTATAATCGCATCGTCGATGATCAGAATTTTGGCATGCACATAGATCGGCTCGCCATCCGAAGTATTCGGATGATAGACTGCAAACCGGCCAAATTTATCATGCTGCCTCAACGCACCGATCAGGTGCGCGCGCGCTGTGTCCATTGCAATCGGCTCCAGCCATCCCTGTGCGGTCAGCGGATTGATGACGACGATTTCCGGACCGTCTGGTTCGCCCAGCCGCTTTGCCATTGCTTCGGCGATCTTTCGCGATGCGAAATATTGGCTTTCGGCATAAATCCACTTTTTCGCGCGCGCGATTTGCTCGACATAAAGGGCTTCGATTTCGTGGATTGCCGGCCAATCCGGCATTTCAGGCGCCGAGCGCGCAATCGCGACGGCTACATTTTCGAATTCAACTGGTGTGCTGTCGGGCCACAGCGGCACTGCGGTTTTAATGGCTTCGATGCAATGCCCACCGGCACGCTGCCACCGCATGCGGCAAAGATCGCCTAAAGCAGCGGCTACCGGCCCCTGTAAGGCTGATGTCGCATCATGCCAAGGTTCGTAGGGCTTTCCATTGGGCAACAGGCGGTTTGGATCGTTATCCAAGTGCACTCTCGTATCCCATCGTGCCGCTGTCATATCGATGCCGCCACAGAATGCGAAGCTGTCGTCGATAACAACGATCTTCTGGTGATGCGAAGCAAGAGGTGGATGCGCCCCGTCAAGCTTTGTAAAGATGCGCGGGTGCCGCATCCATTTAATGACGGTAAAAAATGTTGATCCTCGAGCCAGTGTTTTCAGCGCGCCTAGATCCCAGCGCAGCAGATAGACTTTCAGGGACGGCGTACGCTCGACAAGCCAGTAAATAAACTCACCGACTGTCTCTGGTCCGCCGTCGGCTTCTGCTTTTCCTAATTTTATTCGCGCATCGAAATCCCATCCGACAAGCATGATCCTTTCGCGTGCGTCGAGCATGGCTTCGCGCGCGGCGATAAAATAATTGTCGGCATCGATAATTACAGCCGCGCGCGTCGCTTCTTCTACCCGCCAATGGGTCGTTGCCAGTGTGCTTGTTGCTGCTTGCGTAGGTGCGGCCATCACCAAAGCCTATGTCAGATTTTTGGCTGTGGCAAAGTGTCGTTGCACGCGCACAATTTTCCGGAAAACGCGGAACGCCAGCCGAATGTGGCGGTTATCCCCTTTGAGTTTTGTCATCATGAAGGAATATAGCCATGAACGAAGATCAATTTTCAGCAGCCGCAACCTCATTAGGCGGACGGATCGAAGAAGCGACGGGTGCTGCGATCAATGACCGCGGAATGCAAGCTGAAGGGCTCGGCAACCAGGCAAAAGGTTCAGCGCAGGGACTGCTTGGCGATGCCAAGGAAATGGTACGTGATACCTATGACCGGATCGCTCCCGTAACACGTGAGAAAATCGAACGCGTTACCGAAGTCACACGCGAACATTCGGTTCTTGCGATGCTGGCTGCCGGGACCGTTGGCTTTGCGCTTGCGCTTGCTTTGCGAAGCAACAACACATCACCGAGAGGTTCGTGGTCGGCCTGATCGATTAGTTCTCGCGTTTCAACCGAACAGAACAGGCGTGCCATTCGAAAGGACGGCACGCCTAATTTTTTCGATCCGTTCGGATGATAACGCCGTGTAAATTGAAGCCACCCCAACCGAAAGCAGGTCGTTGAATTATGTTTATGCTTCCCGAATTGCCTTATGCCGTCGACGCTTTAGCGCCGCATATTTCCGAAAAGACTCTCCGTCTTCACCACGGTAAGCATCACAAGGCATATGTCGACAAGTTGAATACGCTAATCGAACACGAGGAGGCGTCGACATTCAGCCTAGAGCGTCTGATCCTTCGCATGCACGGAGACGACAGCAAGCAAACGATATACAATAATGCAGCGCAATGTTGGAACCATGAGTTTCTTTGGGCGTCGATGGCCCCTAATTGCGGCGGTCCCGCACAGGGTGCAATCGGCAAATTGGTAGATGACCGATTTGGTAACTTCACCATGTTCCGCGATGAGTTTGTCAAAGCCGCTCTTGGTCATTTCGGATCTGGCTGGGTTTGGCTCGTCCTCAACAATGATACTCTCGAGATCATGACGACGCACGATGCTGATCTGCCGATGGTTTACGACTGTCGCGCGCTTATAACATGCGATCTGTGGGAGCATGCCTATTACGTCGACTATGAAAACAGGCGACAGGATTATGTGCACGCTTTCGTCGACCATCTGATAAATTGGGATTTCGCCAATGCAAATCTGGCGAAGAGCAAGACGCAGGCGTCTGTAGACATTGACGACTGAAATTGTAGCCCGATCCGGAACAATCGGCTAACTTCGTTGTTAGGCTGGTTCGGTGCGAGGGTCACACATGTCGTTAAAAAACGCGTTAATTCCGGAATTGCCATTATTGCGTCGGTACGCGAGAGCGTTGGTCGGCTCTCAGGGTTTAGGCGACGCTGCTGTGCGTGAAACCCTCGAAGCTCTTCTCGTTGCGCCTGAAGAATTTGACCTTACACGACCTGCACGGGCTGAACTTTATCGCGTTTTTCACAAGCTGGGGGGTGGTATATCCGCAGCTGATGCAGACGGCGGTCCTGTTGCTCGTTTAGCCGTTCAGGCGCGGCAGTCGTTATTGCTGACGGCTGTTGAGGGCTTTAGCATCAGTGAAACAGCTGTAATACTTGGATGCTCGGTGAATGACGTGACCGATGAAATTGCGGCGGCACGCCAGGCCATTACTGAGGATTTGCAGGCAAACGTTATCATCATCGAAGACGAGTCGATCATTGCGCTTCATATCAAGTCGATCGTCGAAGCGCTCAACCATAGCGTCGTCGGCATTGCGCGGACTCGGCAAGAAGCAGTTGATCTGGCCGCACGCGTTCATCCTGAATTGGTCCTTGCCGACATTAGCCTTGCCGATGGGTCCAGCGGCATCGACGCCGTGAAGGATATTTTGAGTGTAATGGACGTGCCCGTGATATTTATCACGGCATTTCCCGAACGGTTGCTGACTGGGGAGCGCCCGGAGCCCACCTATTTAATTACGAAGCCGTTCGAACCCGAAACTGTAACAGCGACGATCGGACAAGCGCTTTTGGTGCACCGCGAATTGCACGGCGTGAGCAACTCAATAGCGGCGTAGGCCAAACATGGTGGACGCACTTGGGCTCGAACCAAGGACCCGCTGATTAAGAGTCAGCTGCTCTACCAACTGAGCTATGCGTCCGAACGTGGATTGGATGCTGTCCGTTAGCATCGCACTTTTACATGCGCAACGGTTATCGGAATGTTCCGGTGCGGCGTTTGCCGTCCCGCTCTATGCTCATAAGAATGCCAAGACAGATCATCACGGTCAGCATTGCCGTCCCGCCAAAGCTCACGAGTGGTAGCGGGATGCCGACGACCGGCGCCAGACCCATGACCATCATCAAATTAATCGCAACGTAGAAAAATATCGTTGTAATTAGTCCTGCCGCAGCGAGGCGACCGAAACGGCTCGGCGCGCGCGCCGAAACGCGCATACCCCAGCGAGTCAAAAGCACAAATCCGGCAATGATCGCGACACCACCGATCAGGCCCCATTCCTCGGCCATCGTTGCAAACACGAAATCGGTATGCCCTTCGGGCAGGTAGTCCAAATGGCTTTGCGTCCCGTTCAGATATCCTTTCCCGAAGATTCCCCCGGAACCGATCGCAATCTTTGATTGGGTTATGTGATAGCCCGCGCCGAGCGGATCACTCTCCGGATCGAGAAAAATCATGACGCGCTTGCGCTGATAGTCGTGCATCATCGCATAAGCGATTGGAAGCAGC
This sequence comes from Sphingomonas sp., assembly GCA_031412595.1. Classification (GTDB taxonomy): domain Bacteria; phylum Pseudomonadota; class Alphaproteobacteria; order Sphingomonadales; family Sphingomonadaceae; genus Sphingomonas_O. The sequence goes on from JANODH010000001.1 coordinate 21,231, forward strand.
GCCGAAAACGCTGCTCCAGCTCCTAAGAACAGGCGCATTGGAACACCGGCAAGAAACACCACGACGATCCCACCAGCGGCAATCATTGTTGCGGTGCCAAGATCGGGCTGGATAAGAACGAGGCCGAATGGCAAGCTTATCATCGCCAGCGCGGGCCAAACTGCGTTGAAGCTGCGGATTTCACCAGCTGGCAGGAGATCGTAAAAGCGCGCAACCGCAAGCACGATCGTCACTTTCATCAACTCGGATGGTTGCAAGCGGATAAATCCCAGATCCAGCCACCGTTGCGATCCCCCGCGGACAGCGCCGGCAAGTTCGACGACAATGAGCATCAAAAGCACAATCGCAAACGCCGGAAAAGCAATCCCTTTCCACAAGCTTTCGGGGATTCGCGACAGCACGAGCGCAAGCCCGAAAAAGACGACAAGCTTGATGCCCTGTGACCAAGCCCAAGGCGTCGCGCTTCCCCCTGCTGCTGAATATAGAACCACGAGCCCGAAACTGCCCAAGGCGGCGACGAGAAAAAGGATGCGCCAGTTTATGCTGGCAAGTGATGCCGGAACGAGGTTCATTCCGTAGGATCACCGGTTATTTCGACAGCCGGCAATGGCGCTGCTGCAAAGCTTGCGGCTCGCGCCTTCGTACGGGTATTAATATCGCCACCCCAAGTCTTTTCCATTTCGAGCAGCGTGTCCATCGCTTTGGCTGGATCAAACAAGTAGGTCAAAACATCGCGTGCGACAGGCGCAGCAGCTCGAGCGCCACCAAGCCCGTGCTCGATAACGACCGAAGCCGCGTAGCGCGGTGAGTCGACAGGCGCGAAACAGACGAAAAGCCCGTGATCACGATATTTCCATTCGCCATTTTGTCCGCGCTGCCCGCCTTGAATCTTGCGCACTTGGGCAGTTCCCGTTTTGCCGCCCATTAGAACGCTGTCGACCGGAAGGCGGCTGCGGCCTGCTGTGCCGTCTCCGTTTACCACTTCGCTCATTGCATCGCGCACAATTGCCAGATGGTCAAAAGAACAAGATAAGGCAGCAGCGGTTGGAACTATTCCCGTCAGGTGAGGGACTAATGCGCGACCCGACGCAATCCGCGACGCCATTACGGCCAGTTGTAGTGGACTTGTTTGGACATATCCTTGGCCGATTATCGCGTTGAGCGTGTCTGAACGGCTCCATTCCTTTTGATATTTACGTAGCTTCCAGGCGCTGTCTGGCACCGTGCCGTAGCTTTGCGTTGAAAAGGGTAGGGCAAATTGCGCGCCCAGACCCAATTCGCGCGCTATCGGTGCGACTTTGTCATAACCAATGCGGTTGCCCATGGAATAGAAATAGGTATTGCAGCTTTTAGCGATAGCCCTCTTCATATTCACGGTCCCGTGGCGCCCGAGACACCGAAATAGACGGTTTCCCAAACGGTATCCGCCACCACAAAAAACTGTTTCTTCGGCAGAAATACCTTCAGCGAGCAATGCGAGTGCAGCCATTGGTTTCAGTGTTGAGCCTGGTGGATAAAGCGATTGCAGTGCCTTGTTCACCAGCGGACGCCGCTCATCGTTCGACAGCATTTTCCATTCCATTTGGCCGATGCCATCGGAAAAGCTGTTTGGGTCATAAGCCGGCATCGATGCCATCGCCAAAATCCCGCCGGTCAATGTGTCGATAACTGTCACGGCGCCGGAATTTTCGCCTAATCGCCGCGCAGCATAGGCTTGAAGTCCTGCATCGATTGTCAGTTGCAACGTATTGCCCGTCACATCAGGACGCGTGGCCAACTCGCGAACCAGTTTGCCGCGCGCTGTTACTTCGCTGCGCCGCGCACCGGGTTCGCCGCGGAGCGTAGCTTCCATCACGCGCTCGATGGCTTCTTTGCCGATCTTGAATCCCGGCGTGACGTACAGCGGATCTTTGGATATTTCATAATCTTTAGCGGATGCTGCGCCGACATAACCGAGCAAGTGCCCGACAGCCGCACCCTCAGGATAATAACGAGCAAAGCCCTGTGCAGGTTGGACGCCTGGCAAATCGGGCGCGCGGATGCTGATGGCTGCGTAGCGTTCCCAATCGATATTCTCAGCAACCTGAATCGGCTGGTAGCCAGCACCTTTGGCGACGTCGCGTGCGATGCGGTCGCGCTCGTCAGGAGTCAGTTTAAGGACTGATACGAGCGTATCGAGCGTTCCGGGGACGTCTTTGATGCGATCCGGAATGATATCGACACGAAAGACCGTACGGTTCAGTGCTAGCGGCTGTCCTTTATGATCGACGATCCAGCCTCGGCGCGGGGGGATGAGCGACAGGTTAACGCGGTTGCTCTCGGCCTGCAGCGTGTATCGCTCGTTTTCAAATATCGACAGATAGGCCATCCGTGCTGCCAGCAGGGTACCGATCGAAAGTTGTGCGCCCCCGAGGACAAAGCTGCGCCGGCTGAACAGAAAATTCGCTTGTGCTTCGCTGACGCTGCGCTGGTCGAAGATTTTCCGCAGCAATTTCATCGGCCGAGCCGCCATCGGTCCATCATTGCTGCGATCCGGATGATCCCTGGCATCAACAGCGCCGAGAACGCAATTTGCGGAACAAGCATCACGAGCGGTAAACCACCCCCACTGATCAAGCAGGAAGCGAGAAGATAAACCGAAACAAATGTGATTGCGATGCCCCAATCTTGATAAAGATCGCGCCAGACCCAGCGCCTGTCAATCGCATCAAATGCGATAAAACACATCGTCCAAAGCGCCATTGCCGTGCCGATCGGCGCACCACTGAACAGGTCGTCAAATGCGCCCAGCGGCAGCACTGCCCATACCGGCCACAAATTGTTACGCAGCAGCCGCCAGCTCAACAGCATCATGAAACCGAACGGCGGCAGGACTGGCGTGCTGGCAATCATCGGCACTAAGGGTGCGAGTGACGCAAGCATTACTGAGACGACAGGAATTAGCTGTTGCTCGAATTCGGTTGGAGGCGGGGCAAACCGATCACGACGCGGAAGGATTGCCATGTCAGGGGGCCGATGGGGTTGGCGGTAACGACGCGTCGGGCGTGCTGTAGGGCGGCAGCACGATCGCAAAATCAAGCCGCGCAGGATCGGCAAGAGGCCGGGCAATCGTGAACTCGCGAAGCTCGACCTTTGCCAATGCCACCGGAATATCGGGCGGATAAATACCGCCGACGCCCGATGTTACGAAGATATCTCCCGGCTTGAAGGAATTGGTCCCTGTCTGCAGCGCACGAATGTCGAGCCCGCCATCGCCGCGTCCGGTTGCAAGCGCTGGTTGCCCGTCCGAGAGGCGGCGGACAGGCACGACTGCGCCCCCATCCGTGATCAACAAAACCCGTGCTGTTACGCGCCCAGCGGCAATCACGCGCCCGACCAAACCTTCTGTTGTGCGGACCGGCTGCCCTACGACGACGCCTTGCGCCGCGCCTGCGGAAAGCGTTGCATACCGTCTGGCGCTGGCACCAGTCGAAGCGATGAGTTGGGCTGAAACGATCATGTCGGGGCTTTGTTCGACCAATCGTACCAATCGCTTGAGACGGTAATTCTCCCGCAGTGTCGCTTGCGCTTCAATCAAGGCTGCCCGGCCTTTCCGCAGTTCGCTCTCCATGGCGCGGTTCTTCGATCCTGCGTCGATATAGGCTGCTGCGCCATCATAACCCGAGGCTAAAGCAGTTACGATTGCGCGGCCGCCTTTCGCGACGGGAGAAGTAACATCGGTAAATAACCCTTGAATGGCTGCGTGTCCTGCTGGATCGAACCGCGCTGTCAGAGCCAGCAAAAGCCCAAGCAAGATCCCCGCGACAGCGATGACGTAGCTTGTGAACAAACCAAGTTGTGCACGCTTTGAAAAGCCCAAGCGCGCGCGTGACGGCGGCGCCATGACCGCTTACCGCTTCTAGGCAGTTTGGAGCACGCCGCGGAAGATCGGGTCTTCCAGAGCGCGCCCCGTGCCGAGCGCGACACAGGTCAGGGGGTCGTCGGCAACAGTAACGGGCAAGCCGGTCTCGTCACGCAACACTTCGTCAAGTCCTTGCAGAAGTGCACCGCCCCCGGTGAGCACAATGCCCTGATCAACGATATCCGCGGCCAACTCGGGTGCCGTATTTTCAAGCGCAATGCGGACGCCTTCGACAATCGTGCCGACGGGTTCGGACAGTGCCTCGGCGATCTGGCCCTGATTGATCGTGATTTCCTTGGGCACGCCATTTACGAGGTCGCGACCCTTGATGTGAATCGTCAGGCCGACACCGTCTGCTGGCGGCTTGGCTATTCCGACTTCCTTCTTGATCCGTTCAGCCGTTGCTTCGCCGATCAGCAGATTGTGGTTCCGGCGAACATAGGAAACGATGGCTTCGTCCATCTTATCCCCACCAACGCGGACAGACGTCGAATAAGCAACACCGCGCAACGAAAGCACTGCGACTTCGGTCGTCCCGCCCCCGATATCGACAACCATGGATCCAATCGGCTCAGTCACTGGCATATCAGCACCGATTGCAGCTGCCATAGGCTCTTCGATCAGCCAGACCTGTGAGGCACCGGCATTTGATGCCGCATCGCGGATCGCGCGACGCTCGACCGACGTTGATCCAGACGGGACGCAAATGACAATTTCGGGCCAGCGAAGCGGGCTCTTTTTGCCGCCATGCACTTTAAGAATGAAGTGCTTGATCATCTGTTCCGCCACGTCGATGTCCGCAATTACCCCATCACGCAGCGGACGGATCGCCTGTATGCTGTCGGGCGTTTTGCCCATCATCATTTTGGCATCGTTGCCAACCGCCTTCACCCGCTTGACGCCGTTTATTGTTTCGATCGCCACCACAGAGGGTTCGTTCAACACAATGCCCCGACCGCGGACGTAAACAACGGTATTCGCTGTGCCGAGATCGATCGCCATGTCATGGCTCATGAACTTGAAAAAACGTGAAAATGGGTTTTTCATGCGGTCAAAACTCGGTGCTTTTTAAGCCGCGCATAAAATGTCGATATTTCCGCAGCGGCCGGGTCGCGGGATGCTGCCGATTGGGCTAGTGCCCTCTTGATGTCAATACGCCGCTTGCCTGAACATCTGGTCAATCGCATCGCTGCCGGCGAAGTTGTCGAACGCCCTGCCGCAGCTTTGAAAGAGCTCGTCGAGAACGCAATCGACGCTGGTGCGACGCGGATCGACGTCCGAATTTCAGCGGGTGGCATCGAAAGCATCGGTGTTTCCGACAACGGGTGCGGCATGACGCGAGACGACATTGCGTTAGCGCTTGAACGGCACGCAACGTCGAAACTGGCCGATGACCTGATCGAATCGGTCACGACGATGGGGTTTCGGGGCGAGGCGCTTCCATCGATTGCAAGTGTGGCAATGGTGACGATCGAGAGCCGCACAATTTCTGCCGACGGTTGGAGCCGCCGCGTCGATAACGGAATGCCGGTTTTCGAAGGTCCAGCAGCATTGCCGACGGGAACTCGCGTTCTCGTCACCGGGCTGTTCGAGAAAGTCCCCGCACGACGGAAGTTTCTCCGCTCCCCACGCAGTGAATATGCCGCGTGCGTCGATGTGATGAAACGCCTCGCGATGGCGCGGCCAGACATCGCTTTCTCACTCGAGCATGACGGCAGACGGACCTTGGCCGTGCAAGCCGAGGATCAGCATTCGCGTGTTGCTGCGCTGACGGATCGTGCTCTGCTCGAAAACAGCGTGGTCGTCGATCTCGCGCGCGAAGGGATGCGCCTCAGCGGTGTCGCTGGCCTGCCAACATTCAATCGCGGCGTCGCCGATCATCAGTTCCTTTTCGTAAACGGTCGTCCTGTGAAAGATCGCTTGCTGATCGGTGCCGTGCGCGGTGCCTATTCGGATATGCTGGCACGGGACCGTCATGCCGTAGTTGCACTGTTCCTCGATGTGGCGACCAGCGAGGTGGATGTGAATGTCCATCCGGCCAAAACCGAAGTCCGGTTTCGCGATCCGGCATTTGTGCGCGGGATAATTGTGAGCGGCTTGCGTGCAGCCCTTCTCGGCGCAGGACACCGTAGCCAGCCACGGCCGAGCGCAGCCGCGTTGGATGCCTGGGTTTCGGAATATCCCTCAACTCAAGCCGAACATAACATCCAATCATCTGTCTTCGAGCGACGTTCGGCATTCGCAGCGCCGCCGATGGCGCGTGCCGAACCGGCATTTCAGGCGTCGCCTGAGGCTGCCGCATATCCAATGGGCGTTGCGCGCGGGCAGGTGGCAGCTACTTACATCGTTGCCGAAGCAGCCGACGGCCTGATCATTGTGGATCAGCACGCAGCGCATGAACGCCTCGTGCTCGAGCGCATGCGCCAAGCGAGAATCGATGGAAGTATCGCAACGCAGCCGCTGCTCTTTCCCGAAATCGTTGAGCTCGACGAGCCGGCTTGCGATCGTCTCGAAGCGCGCTCAGCTGAATTATCCGACTACGGTCTGGACCTCGAACGTTTTGGTCCAAGCGCGATCTTGGTTCGGGGCATTCCCGCCATACTGGGTAGTGCCGATGTTCAAGGACTCGTCACAGACCTCGCGGATGAGTTGTCAGCGTTTGGTGAGGCGTTGTCGCTTAAGGAGCGCATAGACGCCGTTGCGGGTACGATGGCCTGTCACGGGTCAGTCCGCGCGGGGCGCGTTCTTTCGGTAACGGAAATGAATGCGCTACTTCGCGAAATGGAAGTCACGCCGCGCTCCGGCCAGTGCAACCACGGGCGCCCGACCTGGGTAAAACTTGCGCATGCCGATATCGAAAAACTGTTCGGCCGACGGTGATGGCACCGATCATCGTGACGGCATTGATCGGCGAGCCTGACTTTTCCGTCTTCGACGGTCTTCGCCGCCAGCATTTTCCGCCGGAACGAAATTATCTACGCGCGCACGTCACGCTATTTCACCATCTGCCACCGACATGCGCTGATGAGCTCAAGCAATTATTGAAAGACGAAGCCCGCGGCAATGATCCGCAGGGCAGAGTCATACAGCTTATCAATCTCGGCGGTGGCGTCGCGTTCCGGATCGAAAGTGCCGACCTCGACGACATCCGGGCCCGCATTGCCGAACGGTTTGCGCCGATGCTGATGCCGCAAGATCGCAATTCCTGGCGCGCGCACATCACGGTGCAAAACAAAGTGAAAGCGCCGGAAGCGCGAGCGCTCCTGCAACAGTTGTCTGCAACATTCCAACCGCGGATGATCGCTCTCGCAGGTCTGGCAGCCTGGTGGTATCGTGGCGGTCCGTGGGAACCGATTGCTGCCTATGCCTTTGCGACCGGGCGCGCGATCAAGCTGCGTTAGCAGCACCCAAAACCGCGCGCACACTTGCCGTGGCGACGTCGACGTCGATACCAACACCCCATACAGTGTTTCCCGATGCCGTCCGGCATTCGAGATAGGCCGCTGCCTGCGCATCGCTGCCAATGCCAAGCGTATGCTCGGTATAATCGATCACATCGAGGCCGACGCTCAAACTGCCGACGGCCGCAACGACTGACGAAATCAGGCCATTGCCGCGCCCGCTGAGCGACTGTTCGGAACCGTCGACCGTAATCTTGCCCGCGAATATGCGGTCGCCGTTGGCCGCTCTGGTCTCGTCATAATCGCCGAGATCGAACCGTCCGCCGGCAAGATAGGCTTTCTGAAACGCGCCCCAGATGTCGCCTGCTTGCAATTCGCGGCCCAGCTCATCGGCCAATGCCTGTACATGCCGGCTGAAGTCGGCTTGCAGGCGCTTGGGCAATTTCAAACCCTTGTCCTGTTCGAGCACCCACGCAACGCCGCCTTTGCCCGATTGCGAATTGACGCGAATGACGGCTTCGTAATCGCGGCCCAAGTCTTTCGGATCGATCGGCAGATATGGCACATCCCAAAACTGGTCGTTGCGCGCTTCCTGCGCTGCAAATCCCTTCTTGATCGCATCCTGATGCGACCCCGAAAAAGCAGTGAAAACGAGATCGCCGACATATGGCTGGCGCGGGTGGGTTGCTATTCCGGTGCAATATTCAACCGTTTTAACAACATTGTCGATGTCGGAAAAATCGAGGCCGGGGTCGATCCCTTGGGTATACATGTTCAGCGCCACTGTCACGAGATCGACATTGCCGGTGCGCTCGCCGTTGCCGAGCAAGCAGCCCTCGACCCGGTCAGCCCCAGCCATCAGGCCAAGCTCGGTCGCTGCCACCCCGGTCCCGCGGTCATTATGCGCATGGAGCGAAATGACGACGCAATCGCGCTTTGGGATATGTCGTCCGAAATATTCGATCTGATCGGCATAAATGTTGGGGGTTGCTGCCTCGACTGTGGCGGGCAGATTGAAGATGATCGGATTCTCGCGCGTCGGCTGCAACACGTCCATGACTGCCGAGCAAACCTCGAGCGAAAAATCGAGTTCGGCTGTCGAAAAGGTCTCAGGACTATATTCGAAGTGCCAATCTGTTGCCGGTCGTTTTGCTGCTTCGTCGCGCAAGATCATGGCCGCATCGACAGCAATCTGCTTGATCTGCGCGGGCTCCATGCCGAACACGATTCTACGCCAGGCGGGGCTGACGGCATTGTACACATGGACGATGGCGCGGGGCGCGCCGTTAAGGGAGCCGAATGTCGTCTCGATCAAGTCGCGCCGTGCTTGGGTAAGTACTTGAACCGTTACGTCTTCGGGCACTCTGCCGCTGCGGACAAGACCGCTGATGAAATCGAACTCGGTCGCCCCGGCGCTCGGAAAACCAACTTCGATTTCCTTGACACCGATCCGCACGAGCATATCGAAAAAACGCTGCTTTTTTTCTGAGTCCATCGGGTCGATCAACGCCTGATTGCCGTCTCGCATATCCGTCGACAGCCAGCGCGGCGCATGCGTTATCGTTCGACTGGGCCACTGGCGGTCGGGTAAATCAATTGGTGGAAAGGAGCGGTATTTTACAGACGGGTCGCGCAGCATGTGGGGTCTCGGTTTGGTTCGAGTGGGTCTGATTTACCCTTAGGCTGCGGTGTGTGGCCAGCACACGAACGAGGAACGCGCCTAAGGGCGCGTAAGTCGAAGAAGCGAGGCCGGTGAACTCATCACGCTTCCGCGCTAAACGACCTACTTCTGGAACGCAACCGTGATGTCGAGTGTCACTGCGTCTGAGACCACGGGTATGCCATATCCCAGCCCGAATTCACTGCGCTTGATGACGGTCTTGGCGTGGAAGCCGACGTTTTCCTTGCCACCCATCATTGGGGGTGCTTTCCCGGCACCGGCGAATTGCGCATCAAGCGTTACCGGTTTTGTCACGCCGTTGAGCGTCAAGTTACCGAAAATCTTGGCTTTCATGCCGCTCGCGACGACTTTGGTTGAAACGAATCTGGCATCTGCTGGCGCCGCACCGAAGAAGTCGGGCTTTCCGCCATCTTTGCCGGCACGAAGCATATGCTCGGTGAGACCTGCACTTGCGGTTGTGAGCTTCGAAACCGGGATCGTGATGTCAACTTTTGCCGCGTTAGGCGCCTTTTTGTCGAGGATCAAAGTACCGGTCGCATCGCCAAAAATGCCGAAATAATCGTTAAAGCCCAAATGATCGACGCGCCACCCGACCAGGGTATGCGCAGCATCCACGGTATAGGTTCCTCCGGTAATGGCAGCAGTTGATTTAGAGCCCGGCTTTTGCATCTGCTGAGCAATGACGGGTGCTGCGACCAGCAGCGGCAGGGCGATGAGAGCAATGCGGCGCATAAATACGACTCCGAAACGTTAATAAGGCATCGTAACGCTTAGTTCTTCGTTTTGTCCACGAGTTGGTTCGCGCCGATCCAGGGCATCATCGCGCGCAATTCGCTGCCGACTTTTTCGATCGGATGTGCCGCCGCTGACTTGCGCGACGCCTTGAGTTCGGGCTGTCCGGCGCGATTGTCGAGGACGAAATTTTTGACGAACCGACCAGATTGAATGTCGGCGAGCACACGCTTCATCTCGGCTTTCGTTTCCGCGGTGATGATCCGCGGACCGGTCGTGATATCGCCATATTCGGCGGTATTGCTGATTGAATAGCGCATGTTGGCGATGCCGCCTTCATAGAGCAGATCAACGATCAGCTTAGTCTCGTGCAGGCATTCGAAATAGGCCATTTCCGGCGCATAACCCGCCTCAACAAGAGTCTCGAAGCCTGCCTGAATGAGGTGTGTGATACCACCGCAGAGGACCGCCTGTTCGCCGAACAGATCGGTTTCGCATTCCTCACGGAAATTCGTTTCGATGATCCCGCTGCGACCCCCGCCGACGGCCGATGCATAAGCAAGACCGATGTCATGAGCATTGCCACTCGAATCCTGATGCACCGCGATCAGGCAGGGGACGCCGCCGCCTTTGACATACTCGCTACGCACAGTGTGCCCGGGCCCCTTGGGCGCGATCATGATGACGTCGAGGTCCGGGCGCGGTTCGATGAGCCCGAAATGCACGTTCAGGCCGTGCGCAAATGCCAGCGTCGCGCCGTGCTTCAGGTTCGCCGCGAGATCATCGGCATAGATCGCGGCTTGATGCTCGTCGGGCGCAAGAATCATGACGATATCCGCCCATGCGGCGGCATCGGCATTCTTCATGACGCGGAAACCTGCGTTGATTGCCTTCGCCGTCGTCGCCGACCCATCGCGCAAAGCAATGACGATCTCGGCGACTCCCGAATCCTTCAGGTTCTGGGCATGCGCATGCCCCTGCGACCCGTAACCGACGATCGCAATTTTCTTGTTTTTAATCAGGCCGAGATCGGCATCACGATCATAATAAACGCGCATTTTTCTTCCCCGTTTTCTTGAAATTAAACTGCAGCTTTGCCACGGGCCATCGCGACGACGCCGGTGCGCGCGACCTCGACCAGACCGATTTCGCTCATCAACTCAATGAATCGGTCGATTTTCGTGCTCGCGCCAGTCACTTCGAAAACGAAGCTCGCGATCGTCGTATCGACGACGCCGGCACGGAATACTTCGGCGAGCCGCAGTGCCTCGATCCGATGCTCGCCGATACCTGCCACCTTAACCAGTGCCAGTTCACGTTCGACATGTTCGCCAAGCACCGTCAAATCGGTCACTTTGTGCACAGGCACCAGGCGATCGAGTTGCGCCACGACCTGTTCGATCACCGCCGCCGTCCCCGACGTCACGATGGTGATCCGCGACACCGCATCATCCTCGCTGATATCGGCAACTGTCAGGCTTTCGATATTGTAGCCGCGCGCCGAAAACATGCCCGCGATCCGCGCGAGCACGCCGGACTCGTTGTCCACCGTAACGGAAAGCGTGTGACGCTCGATCGGGCCTGTCTTGATGTGCATCAGACCAGCGCTTTCGCTTCGTCGTCCATGGTGCCGACAACGCCTGCCGGATCGAGGATCATGTCGGTATGCGCAGCCCCGCTCGGGATCATCGGAAAGCAATTTGCAACTTTCGAAACCATGCAATCGAAAATTACGGGGCCGTCATGAGCAAGCATTTCCGCAATAGCCGCATCGAGGGTGGCAGGGTCGGAGCAGCGTATCCCTTTCCAGCCATAGGCTTCGCCCAGCTTCACGAAGTCCGGCAGGCTGTCCGAGTAACTCTCTGAATAGCGGCTTTCATAGGTCAGTTCCTGCCATTGGCGGACCATGCCCATATATTCGTTGTTCAGAATGAAAATTTTGACCGGCAGGCGATATTGCGTTGCCGTCGCCAGTTCCTGAATGTTCATCTGGATCGAAGCTTCGCCGGCAATGTCGATGACGAGCGCTTTCGGATTGCCGATCTGAGCACCGATCGCGGCAGGCAAGCCGTAGCCCATCGTGCCGAGGCCACCTGACGTCAGCCATTTGTTCGGGAGTTCGAAACCGAAATGCTGCGCCGCCCACATTTGATGCTGGCCGACTTCGGTCGTAATGATCGGATTGCGCTTGTGTGTCGCTTCCCAAAGCGCGCGCACAGCGTGTTGCGGCATGATTTCGGTCTTAGACATGACGAAACCGAGCGACTTTTTCGCACGCCACTTGTCGATCTGCGCCCACCAGGCTGACAAATCGGCTTTGGGAAACTGACGCGCTTTCCACAACTTCACGGCATCCTCGAGCACGCGCCCAACATCACCGACCACACTCAGGTCGACGCGGACGATCTTGTTGATCGAACTGCGGTCGATATCGACATGGATCTTCTTTGACCGTGGCGAGAATGCGTCGAGCCGCCCCGTGACCCGATCGTCGAACCGCGCGCCGAGGCAGACCATCAAGTCGCACCCGTGCATGGCCATATTGGCTTCATAAGTACCGTGCATGCCGAGCATGCCGAGCCACTGCGACCCGCTCGCCGGATAGGCACCCAGTCCCATAAGTGTCGACGTGACCGGCGCGCCGGTGATCCGTGCAAGCTCGCAAAGCAATTGAGACGCGCCAGGTCCTGAATTGATTATGCCGCCGCCGGTATACAGAATCGGTCGTTCTGCTGCGGCGAGCATTTCGACCAGTGCCTCGACCGCCCGCGCGTCGGGCTTCAGGGCAGGTCGGTAGGTCCGGTGCTGAATCTTCCCGGGATTTCGATAGGTTGCGGTCGCGACCTGAACATCTTTCGGAATGTCGATGACGACCGGCCCGGGCCGTCCCGAGGTCGCAATGTGAAACGCTTCATGGATGACGTCGCCTAGCTTGGCGGGGTCCTTCACGAGATAATTATGCTTGGTGCAATGCCGCGTTATGCCGACCGTGTCGGCTTCCTGGAAAGCATCGCTGCCGATCAGCGTCGTCGGCACTTGCCCTGTAATAACGATCATCGGGATCGAATCCATCAGCGCGTCGGTGATGCCCGTAATCACGTTCGTTGCGCCGGGCCCGCTGGTAACGAGCACGACGCCGGGTTTGCCCGTCGAGCGCGCATAGCCTTCGGCTGCATGTGCAGCGCCGGCTTCCGCGCGCACAAGAATATGCTTGATCCGCTTCTGCTTGAACAGCGCATCATAGATCGGGAGCACGGCGCCACCGGGATAACCGAAGACGACTTCCACGCCGAGATCGACAAGCGCCTCGACGAGGATTTCGGCTCCGGGTAATTCGATTGGCATTACGTGCTCCTGTTGCAATGCGGCATAATTGGCAAGGCCGCCGCCGTTATTGATAGCAAACTATGGTGTCAAGGCCTTATCACGTAATATTATTGCTAATTCTGTTACAGAAATAGTGTTTAGTGACTCATAATTTCTCGACCACTCAGCGGGTAATTGCCGTCGAAACCAGGTGTACTGGCGCTTGGCATATTGCCGTGTTGCGAGCTTTCCGGCCTTCATGGCTTCATCTTTTACAGACTGGCCGTCCAAGTAAGCCTTGATCGCTGGCACGCCGATGGCGCGCATCACCGGCAAACTGAGATCGAGATCACGCGCCATCAGCGCTGAAACTTCATCCAGTCCGTTTGCGAGTATCGTCTCGAAACGCGCATCGCATTGTTCTGCCAGCCAGTCGCGCGGCGGCAGCAAGACCATCGGGATAAGGTGGACCCGGTCGCCGATGCCTCCAGCCCGCTCGCTTTGCCAGTGCACCAGCGGTTTTCCCGTCGATCGTATCACTTCGAGCGCCCGCATCACACGTGCCGCGTCCGCCGGGGCAAGTCTTTGCGCCGCAATCGGATCTGCAAGTCTCAGGGCTTCATACGCCTCAGCCACATCCATAGCGCGCACGGCCAACCGCACCGTCGGGTCGATGCTGGGGACGGGGGCAATCCCCTGCAGCAGCGTCCGGATGTAAAGC
>JANODH010000002.1:0-3831 GCA_031412595.1 Sphingomonas sp.
GAATGCAGCTTTTCGCCTTCGCGCCGCAACTCGTTGCAGGCTTCGATTCCGATCCGCATATGCTCGTTGATTGCACGCTCGTAAAATCGGTTGGCTTGTCCGGGCAGTTTCAACTCGCCGTGCAATGGCTTGTCCGATACGCACAGCAAGGTGCCGTAGGGCACACGGAAGCGGTAGCCTTGCGCGGCAATCGTCGCGCTTTCCATATCGATCCCGACAGCGCGTGATTGCGAGAAACGCAGCGCCGATTTCGAAAACATGAGTTCCCAGTTGCGGTCATCGGTCGTCACGATCGTGCCTGTCCGCAGGCGGCGTTTAAGCACTTCACCGCTTTCGCCCGACACAGTTTCAGCCGCGCGCGCCATCGCCTGCTGAACTTCGGCAATGGCAGGCACAGGAATTTCGGGCGGCAGCACGTCGTCGAGAACATGATCGTCTCGCAAATAGGCATGCGCGAGCACGTAATCACCGATCCGCTGACTGGGGCGAAGACCACCGCAATGGCCGATCATCAGCCAGGCTTCGGGCCGCATGACGGCCATATGGTCGGTGATCGTTTTGGCGTTCGACGGGCCGACGCCGATGTTGACGAGCGTGATGCCGCTGCCGTCCTTGGCGCAGAGATGCCAGGCGGGCATCTGGTGCCGTCGCCATGCGCTGTCGGTGATCGCGGCTTCGGGGTCTTGTGTATTGCGGTCGACGATCACGCCGCCCGCGCCCGACAAATGCGTGTAGTTGCTGTCGCCTTTCAATTGCTCGATGGCCCAGCGTGCGAATTCGTCGACATAGCGGTGATAATTGGTGAACAGCACATATTTTTGGACGTCTTCGGGAGGTGTCCCCGTGTAATGCCGGAGCCGCGCCAGCGAAAAATCGGTGCGCAGGCCATCGAACAACGCCAGCGGCCGCGGCCCGCCTTCGGCAACATCGAAGATACCATCGGCAATCTCGTCGCCAATGTGCGCCAGCTCAGTTGTTGGGAACCAGCGCGCAAGTTCTGCTGCACTGATATCGTCGAGGTCCATGTCGGCATCGAGGACATACGGGAAAGGTATTTCCTGCCGTCCCGAACCGACTTCAACCGTGACGTCATAATCAGCAATAAGGAGATCAAGCTGTTCAGTCAGATAATCGGCAAAAAGCCGCGGCTTCGTCACTGTCGTGACGTAATGCCCGGCCTGTGTGAGGCGCCCGAAAGAACGAAGTGGGACAGGGCCGTTCTCCTGGCCTGAATACTGAACCCGAATTTCGGGATAGGCAAAGCTGCCGTCACTCCGCGCCGCACTATCGGGGCGCGTACCGTTGAGTACATAGGCCTGAATGGCGTCACGAAGGCGCGTGGTGGCGGCGATGAAAAGCGTGTCGAGTTCATCGACCAGTGAACGTCCGGTTTGTGTCGTCATACCTGCGGGTTACGCAATGATCATGACACGGGCAAGGCGGCCGCTCTGACACGGCCGCCGAACAGCCGTCACTTTTACAGCTGTCCGAGCATGTACTCGGCAGCGCTCACGCGGAATTCACCGCCTTCTTCGACATTCAGCTGCTCGACCGTGCCATCGTTGACGACCATCGAAAACCGCTGTCCGCGGGTCCCCATGCCGAATTTGCTGCCGTCCATCGTCAGGCCGAGCGACGTGACGAATTCGGCATTGCCGTCAGCCAACATTGTGACAGCCGAGGCGCCACCGGCTTTGCCCCATGCCCCCATGACGAACGGATCGTTCACTGCAGTACAAGCGATTTCATCGATACCTTTGGCGTGAAGCTCTGCAGCTTTTTCGACGAAGCCGGGAAGATGCTTGGCCGAGCAGGTCGGCGTGAAGGCGCCAGGGACAGAGAATAGCGCGACCTTGCGACCTGCGAAAAACGCCTCGGTCGACACCGGTGCAGGGCCATCCTCGGTCACTTTGGTCAGCATGCCTGCCGGAATTTTGTCGCCAACTGAAATCGTCATCGGTGGTCTCCTGTGAGTCGCGGTCGGCGTGCGTTTCGCGCCTCGGTTCGTCGCATGCAAGCCGCGTTAAGCATTTTCGTCAAGAATTCGGCAAGCGTCCGGCCTCAGCTTGAAGGTCACAGCAGCGGGGACATGGCCATGATCAGAACATTAATTATCGCACTTGTCGCAACGGCAATCGTTGCTGCGCCCGCGCGCGCGGCGTGCTGGAAATCGGACCAGGTGGAAGCTGCTATGGTCCGCGATTTTGAGACGATGCTGATGGTTTCTGCACTTCGCTGTCGCGCAAAGGGCAACATGCTGGCGCGGTACAACAAGTTTGTCGTGCAGGCCCGACCGGCATTGATGCAAGTGAATGACAAGCTGCGTGCTCATTTTGCGGAAGCAGTCGGGCAAAGCCGGGCGCTGAACGCATATGACGGCTATGTCACGCGCATTGCCAATCGTTATGGCGCGGGAGCGGAAGGTTTGAGTTGCGACGATTTCAGTTCGATCACGGATGCGGCAGTCGCTGAGCGGCCGAGCCTTAGTGCACTCGTGGCGCTTGCCAATCGGGCCGGTGTTCAGCCTTTGCTCGATGGGGGCCGCTGCGAGGTCGTTTTCGCGAGGCGCTAAACATATAAAGAAATCTTTATATTTGCTTTTTAGCACTGGCATCGGTAGGGCGCGGTCAACCCAACACTGATCCGGAGAATAACCGTGGCCACCGCTGCTGTGCTGAACAACGCTGATTACGTCATTGCCGACTTAGAATTGGCAGGCTTTGGCCGTCGCGAAATCGACATCGCCGAAACCGAAATGCCCGGCCTCATGGCGCTTCGCAAGGAATTCGGGGCGTCGCAGCCGCTGAAAGGCGCGCGTATCGTCGGGTCGCTGCACATGACGATCCAGACGGCAGTACTAATCGAAACGCTGACGGCGCTGGGGGCCGACGTTCGCTGGGCTACCTGCAATATTTTTTCGACGCAGGACCACGCGGCCGCAGCGATTGCGGCTGAAGGCATTCCCGTCTTCGCGATCAAAGGCGAGAGCCTATCGGACTATTGGGACTATGTCGGCCGTATTTTCGATTGGGGTACCCAGACGGCAAACATCATTCTTGACGATGGTGGCGACGCGACGATGTTTGCGCTGTGGGGCGCTAAACTCGAGCGCGGCGACGAATTTGGCGAACCTGAAAACGAGGAAGAAGTTGAATTTCAGCGTGCGCTGAAAGCGTTCGTGAAAGCGCGCCCCGGCTATTTGACCGAGACCGTCAAAAATCTGAAAGGTGTTTCGGAAGAAACCACCACGGGCGTTCACCGCCTGTATGAAATCGCCAAGAAGGGCGAACTGCCGTTCCCCGCGATCAACGTGAACGATAGCGTGACCAAGTCGAAGTTCGACAATCTTTATGGCTGCAAAGAATCGCTGGTCGATGCGATCCGTCGTGCAACCGACGTGATGCTTGCCGGCAAAGTCGCCTGCGTTGCCGGGTTCGGTGACGTCGGCAAGGGCTCGGCGCAGTCGCTGCGCAACGGCGGCGCGCGCGTCATGGTGACCGAAGTTGACCCGATCTGCGCGCTTCAGGCAGCGATGGAAGGGTTCGAAGTCGTCACTATGGAAGAAGCCGTGACTCGCGCAGACATTTTCTGCACCGCGACCGGCAATGCCGACGTGATCACCGCCGACCATATGAAAGCGATGCGCCCGAATTCGATCGTCTGCAACATCGGGCACTTTGACTCGGAAATCCAGATTGCCGCACTGTCGAACTACAAGTGGACCGAAGTGAAGCCCGGCACCGATCTCGTCGAATTTCCCGATGGCAAGCAGATCATCATTCTCGCCAAGGGTCGCCTCGTGAACCTCGGCTGCGCGACCGGACACCCATC
>JANODH010000003.1:0-1511 GCA_031412595.1 Sphingomonas sp.
CCTGATGGCCAGCGTCGCGGCCTTTGCAAATACAGTCGGCAGGCCGGCAACGCCAAGCTTGCTCACGGGCCACCATTCCCCGCCGGGTTGCATAGTGCAACTGCTTTTATGAACGGCGAGTGTCAGATCGAAATGCGTGAAACCGTGGCTGATGGAACCCAATAACTGTCCCGCTTCGGGACAGGCCGTGCCGTCCCAGCCGCCGCCGGGCAGCGCGCGCATGCCGCCGAGCAAGCCTTTGTCCGGGCGACGGACGAGCCAGACATTTTCGTCCTGTTCGATCCATAACGCGATGCCGGTGCGTACGGGTTTGACGCTTTTCGGCAGCTTTCTCGGATAGCTCTCTGGCGCCGTCGCGGTGCAAATATGTTGCAGCGGGCAGAGCGGGCATTTCGGGTTGCGCGGGGTGCAAATGCGGCTGCCCAAATCCATCATTGCCTGCGCGAAATCCCCGGCGCGCCGATCTGGTGTGATGCTGTCAGTCAGCCGGTAAAGCTCAGGCTTGGCAGTCGGCAGCGGTGTTTCGACGCTGAACAGCCGCGCGACGACGCGCTCGACATTCCCATCGACCACGACGGCGCGTTGGCCAAAGGCCATGCTGGCGATGGCAGCAGCTGTATATTGGCCGATGCCCGGAAGTTTGCGTAATTCGGCTTCGGTTTGTGGAAACCGCCCTTTTACAGCGCGGGCGCAGGCAAGCAGATTGCGCGCGCGGGCATAATAGCCGAGGCCGGCCCAGGCCGTCATCACGCTATCGTCGTCGGCAGCTGCCAGCGCTTCGACCGTGGGCCAACGTGCGGTAAACGCCTCGAAATAAGGCTTTACGGTTGGAACCGTCGTTTGCTGCAGCATGATTTCCGAAAGCCAGACGCGGTAGGGCCAATTCTGGTCAGATACGCGAAGTGGTGAACCCGGCGGGGCGCGCCAGGGCCGCGCGCGGGCATTCGCATCATACCATTTCAACAAAGGAGTATCGACGCGCATGTCTGGCTTGTGGCAGAGAGTGATCAATGCCGAAACAGCCAAAATCCGAATCAGCGCCAGCCAAAGCGACAGAACGTCCGCGCGGTGGCCGGGCGCGCAGCGTTTCGGAAATCGTGCCCGACGTCGGCCGTGTTGCGTTCCGGCGGTTCGGCTTCGTGCAATCGTCGGTCGTCAGTCGCTGGGCCGAAATTGTGGGCGCGCGCTATGCACTTATTTCGGCACCCGAATCGATCCGCTTTCCGCCGGGCAAGCGCGCCGAGGGCGTGCTGACGCTGGCTGTTGCGGGCGCGCATGCACCGATGATGCAGCATGTCGGCCCGACGATCATCGAGCGGGTGAACCGCTTTTTCGGCTATGCAGCGATTGCGCGCGTGAACATCCGGCAAGGCGAGATCGTTCCGCCCAAGCCGCGCGCGCAGCCGGTGGCGCAAGTCGCAATTCCAGTGGAACTGGGCGAATCACTGCGCACGGTGGCCGATCCCGAATTGAAAGCTGTGCTCGAAGCGCTGGCGCGGGGCGTGGCTGCG
>JANODH010000004.1:0-2044 GCA_031412595.1 Sphingomonas sp.
GCATTTGCGCGAAATCGAGGCACAATGGGGCCCCGCCCCCGGCAAAGCGCAAGCCGATGGCAGCAGCATTCATGTGCTGGGCGCACAATTCGGCAATGTCTTCATCGGCGTGCAGCCAGGCTTCGGTTATGAAGGCGATCCGATGCGGATGCTATTCGAAGGGACATTCACCCCGACGCATGCGTTCAGCGCTTTCTATCGCTACCTGCGTGAAGATTTCGGCGCGGACGCCGTGCTCCATTTCGGCACGCATGGTGCTTTGGAATTCATGCCCGGCAAGCAGACCGGGCTTGGCGCTAAATGCTGGCCCGAGCGGCTGATCGGCGATGTGCCCAATTTCTATCTCTATGCGGCGAACAATCCGTCCGAAGGGCTGATTGCCAAGCGCCGTTCGGGTGCGACGCTGCTTAGCTATTTGACGCCACCGCTCGCGCAAGCCGGGCTCTATGCCGGGCTCAACGACCTCAAAGTCCTGCTCGACCGCTATCGCAGTTCGCCCGAGCCGCAAGAACGCGCGAGCCTGACCCCGATGATCGAGGAAGCTGCAACCGCGCTCGAGCTGAAATCGAATGGCGACATCGACGGGCTTGCGACGCAGCTTTACGAACTCGAACAGACGCTGATTCCCGAGGGGCTGCATGCAATCAACGAGGACGAACTCGGCGGCGTGATCCAGGCACTCGATGCGCGCTTCATCCGGCCTGCCCCCGGCGGCGACTTGATCCGCAATCCCGAAATCCTGCCAACGGGGCGCAATATCCACGGCTTCGATCCGTTCCGCATCCCCAGCCGCTACGCCATGCAGGACGGGACGATGCAGGCCGAAGCGCTGATTGCGCGCCATGTGGCCGACACCGGCGCTGCGCCGACAACGCTTGCGATGGTCCTGTGGGGCACGGACAATCTCAAATCCGAAGGCGCGCAGATCGCGCAGGCGCTCGCACTGATCGGCGCGCGGCCACGCTTCGACAGCTATGGTCGCCTCGCGGGGGCCGAACTGCTGACACTCGAAGAGCTCGGCCGCCCGCGCATCGACGTCATCGTGACGCTCTCGGGCATTTTCCGCGATCTCCTGCCGCTGCAGACACGGATGATTGCCGAAGCCGCGTTTCTTGCCGCTAGTGCCGACGAGCCGCTCGACATGAACCATGTCCGGGCCAACAGCCTGAAGCATCAGGCCTGCCACAACTGCGACCTCGAAACGGCGGCGCTCCGCGTTTATTCGAATGCTGAAGGTGCCTACGGGGCCAACGTCAATCTGATGATCGACAATGGCGCGTGGACCGACCCCGACGAGCTCGCCAATGCGTTCGAAAGCCAGAAGGGCTATGCCTACGGGCGGACCGGTATTGCCAAGCGCAACAAGCCACTGTTTGAAAGCGCACTCGCCACGGTCGAACTGGCGTATCAGAATCTCGATTCAGTCGAATTGGGCGTCACCACGGTCGACCATTATGTCGATGGTTTGGGCGGGATCAGCCGCTCGGTCGCCCGCGCCCGCGGCGCTGCGGTTCCCGCTTATATTGTCGATGCCACGCAAGGCACTGGTAGCAAAGTGCGCACGATCGGCGAACAAGTCGATCTCGAAACGCGCACGCGGATGCTCAATCCGGTCTGGTACGAAGGCATGCTGCGCTCGGGCTTCGAAGGGGTGCGCAATATCGAGGCTTCGGTTACCAACACAATGGGCTGGTCGGCAACGACCGAAGGCGTAAGCCCCTGGGTCTATCAGAAGATCAGCGAAACCTATGTCCTCGACGACACGATGCGCGAGCGGCTGTCGGCGCTGAACCCGAAATCGACCGCGCGCATGGCCAACCGCCTGCTCGAAGCGAGCGACCGCCAATTCTGGTCGCCCGACGCTGCCACACTCGCGGCTCTCCACGCCGCATCCGACGCAATTGAAGATCGTTTAGAAGGAATAGCCGCATAATGGCATTGATGGATCCCCCCTTACGCAACCGTCTTGACGGTGATGGCAGCGTTCAAGTGAAGCTCGATCCGGGCGACAAGATCGGCAATGCCAAAGTCATTGCGGTCTATG
>JANODH010000005.1:0-18355 GCA_031412595.1 Sphingomonas sp.
GCATCATCGTGGAAGCCGCGATGCTGACCGTGCGGTTCAAGAACGGCCGCAAAATGGGCCGCGTGGAGGAGGGATTTGCCGCCGGGCTCTCGGTCGGCGACACATTCTTTTTCTCCGGCATCAGCCTCGAAGTCGAACGCATCGATACCGAAGACGTCGTCGTCCGCGCAACCAGCCGCCCGGCGCGCATCCCGAGCTATGGCGGCGCGCGCATGCCGCTCTCGACCAATCTGGCCGACCGCGTGCGCAGCTTTCTCCATGACGACAGCGAATGGCCGCGCTTCCCGCCCGACGTTCGCGAATGGCTCGAAGCCCAGCAGCGCCGCTCGCAAATGCCCGCGCCCGGCCAGTTGCTCGTCGAAACCTTCCCGCATCATGGGCGGCAGTATATGGTCGCTTATCCGTTCGAAGGGTGGAATGCGCATCAGTCGCTCGGCATGCTGCTGACCAAGCGGATGGACCGATTGGGGCTCAAACCGATCGGTTTTGTCGCCAATGATTATGCACTGGCGACATACAGCCTCGATCCCGTGAAGGACCCGCGCGCGCTGTTTTCAGCGGATATTCTTGCCGACGAATTCGTCGAATGGGTCGAAGGATCGCATTTGCTCAAACGGGCCTTCCGCGAAGTCGCCGTCATCGGCGGGCTGGTCGAACGCCAGCATCCGGGCACGCGCAAATCGGGCAAGCAGGTCACCTTTTCGACCGACCTGATCTACGATGTCCTGCGCCGCTACGAGCCCGATCATTTGTTGCTGAAAGCAGCATGGGCGGATGCGCGCGCCAAGATGACCGATGTCGGGCGTCTCGCCAATTTGCTCGATCGAGCGAACGACACGATCCTGCACATCGATTTGCCGCGCGTGACGCCGCTTGCGGTCCCGGTTCTTGTCATGATCGGCCGCGAGCATGTGGCGCAAGGGAGCGTCGACGACGCCTTGCTGATGGAAGCCGAAGCGCTTGCTGTCGATGCGATGCGGATCGGCTAGTTTGCCTCGGCGATGGTGATCAGCGCGGCATCCATGATCGGCTGCGCGCGCGTGCCCGCTGGCATGTCGTTGGCGAACAGCGAAAAGATCAGGGTGCGCCCGCTTTTGGCTGTCAAGTGACCCGACAGCGCCGCGGTCGCGTTCAGGGTGCCGGTCTTGGCGAAAATGCGACCCTCGAGTGCAGTACCCTTGAAGCGGTTCGCAATCGTACCATCGACGCCGCCGATGGGCAGCGAAGCGCGCCACGCCATGCCCCACGGTTGCGTCGCGACCCAGCGGAGGAATTTTACCGCTCCACGGGGTGCGACGCGGTTATATGTCGACATGCCCGATCCATCGGCGAAGTCATACGCCGCGCGCGCAACACCTGCTTTGCTCAGCATTGTTTCGATCACGGCCAGTCCAGCATCAAGACTGCCGCCGAGCCGCCGCAGCAGCATGTCGGCGTGCAAATTCTGGCTGATTTTATTGATCGTGACGATGTCCTCGCCGAGCGGTGGCGGCGTCAGGCGCGCCAGCTTGACGGGCGTGCTGCGGTTCGCGAACGACATCGGCTCGTCTTTGTATTGCGACCGGATTTCGCCTTTTACGTGAACTCCGCGTTCTTTAAGCAAGGCCGCCAGCCGCCACGCGGCATAATGTGCTGGGTCGTCGATACCGAGTGCAATTCTGTCGGGCAGTGCGCCGACAACGATTTGGCCGAAAAGGACGACGCGCCGTTCGAAAGGCAGGCGCTTCACGTCGATCGTCGTCGGCCCGGTGGCTACGGTCGTCGCGCGGTTATCGATCGTAAAATACGCGGACGAAAACCCGACGACCGGCGGCCTCCCGGGGCTCGACGGCGAAACCGTCAGCGGCATTTCATTATCGTCGAGGCCAAGCGCGGCAATCCCCGTCCCCGAACGCTCGACAAGGTGGTTCCAGCTCATGCCGGGGCTCCAGCGCTGATCGGGCCACAGAGTCGCATCGCCCGTGATGTGCCGCACGCGCCGGGTTTTCGCGGCAATCGCATCGGCCAGCATCGCTAGACAATTCACGGCACACCCCGCCGCGCTCGACATCCGCGCATCGCCATAGC
This sequence comes from Sphingomonas sp., assembly GCA_031412595.1. GTDB lineage: Bacteria > Pseudomonadota > Alphaproteobacteria > Sphingomonadales > Sphingomonadaceae > Sphingomonas_O. Next base: position 2,068 of record JANODH010000005.1, read on the forward strand.
CCGTCAGGACGACGTCTTTGCCTGCCAGTGAAACCGTGGTGCCCGCGTCGGTGTCGGGCTCGGCAACGTCCACCATGGTCATATAGGCAGCAGCTGTCGTAAACATTTTGGTGTTCGATGCCGGAATGAACCGTGCGTCTGGATTGATGGCGACAATCTCGCGGCCCTCGGCGTCGGCCACAACCAAGCCGAAGCGGGTGCCGGGGCTGGCAGCGGCAAGCTGGGCTTCGATTCGTTGCTGCAGACTTTGTGCCGCAGCAGATGCTGCGCTTCCGGCGAGAAAAAGTGCTAGCGCGAAAAGCTTCATCGCGGCCAGCATGCGCATAGCGGCTTCCCGATGCAATCAGCGCAATCAGATTTGTCTATCCGTGACCACTTGTTCGTGGCATGTTCTTTTCAGAGAGGAAGTGCCCGATGCGTCTCGCCACGTCTGTCTGTGCCCTAGCGATCGTCGCCTTTGCCGCGCCGGTGCACGCGCAGCCGACAGCGCCGTCGCCCGATCTGCTGGCGACAGTCACGACGCGCACCGATACGGCGATGCGGATGACTGTGCCCGTGACGGTCGACGGACGCGGCCCTTTTCAATTCGTGGTCGATACCGGTTCGGACCGGACGGTCGTTTCGCAGGAACTGGCGACTCTGCTCAAACTTGCGGCGGGCGAGCCCGTGACGATGCACAGCATGACCGGTGTCGGTCGGGCGAACACAGTCAACGTGCCCACGCTGACACTGGCGGGCCAAACGACGCGCGATATCAAAGCGCCCGCTTTGCTGCAGGACGATCTGGGGAGCCATGGCCTGCTCGGCATCGACACGCTCAAAGGACGTCGTGTCGTCATGGACTTCGGCAAGCGCACGCTGTCTGTCCTGCGCGCCGGCGAGAAGGAAGCGTTCGACCGCGATACCATTGTCGTGACCGCGCGGTCCAAATTCGGCCAGCTCGTGCTTGTCGATGCCGATGTCGACGGCACACCGATTACGGTCATCATCGATTCGGGTGCTGAAAATACCGTTGGCAATGCGCCGCTCCGCGCTTTGCTTGCCAAGCGCAACCGCAAGATGCAGTTTTTCAAGACAGCATTGCTCGACGTGACCGGCGGTCGATTGGATGCCGAATATGCGGCCGTCGGCCATATCCGCATTGCCGGTATTCGCGTCGAAAATGCAGTGATCGCGTTTGCCGAAGCCCATCCGTTCAAACGTTATGGCCTGCTTAACAAACCGGCGATGCTGCTCGGCATGGACACGCTGCGCGGGTTTCGACGCGTCTCGGTCGATTTCGCGCAGCGCAAAGTGCGTTTCCTGCCTCCCGGATCGCTTGGATGAGTGCATTTGAATTTGCCGGGCACATGCTTCACGCCCTGCCGCAGGGCGCATTATTCTGGCCCGCGCGGCGCGCTTTGATCGTTGCCGATCTGCATTTCGAAAAGGCAAGCTGGTTTGCCAAATTCGGCCAGATGCTGCCGCCCTATGATTCGATTTCGACACTGGCAGACCTGACTGCGCTCGTCGCAGCAACCGCCCCTGCCGAAATATGGTGCCTCGGCGACAGTTTTCACGACAGCGCAGGCAGTCGTCGGCTCCCTGCGCAGGCGCAGATGATGCTGCGCGATCTGACCGCGCGAGTCGACTGGATCTGGGTCACAGGAAACCACGATCATGCGCTCGACGATCCCTTCGGCGGACGGATCGTGGCCGAAGCCGATGTCGACGGGCTTATCTTTCGCCACGAAGCCGATCGCGCTGATGTGCGGCCCGAGCTTTCGGGGCATTTTCATCCCAAATTGCGTGTCGCCGTGCGCGGCCGCAATGTTGCGCGCCGCTGCTTCGTGGCGAGCGCGACGAAGCTCATTCTTCCGGCTTTCGGCGCACTGACGGGCGGACTCGACGCAAGCCACCCCGAAATCGTCCGCGCTGTCGGGGTTGGCGCGCGTGCTCTTATCCCCGTCAACGACAGACTGCTAAGCTTTCCGCTCGCGGCTTAAGCCGATGGTTTTGCGACCCAAAGAGCAGGAAATGTTTTCTTCAGCGCCACGACTTTCGGCGCATCCCAGCGGCGGATATAGCCGTGGTTGGGATTCTTGAATGCGAAATCCTGATGATAGGTTTCGGCCGGGAAAAACTGTCCGGATTCGATCTTTGTCACGACTGGTGCGCCCCAAACCCCGCTTTTGCCGATCTGCGCGATATAGGCGCGGGCAACGCGTGCCTGATCGGGCGTTTGCGGGAATACCGCCGAACGATAGCTCGCGCCACTGTCAGGACCCTGCCGGTTCAACTGCGTCGGGTCATGCGCGACCGAGAAATAAACACGCAGCAGCGTCGCGTAGCTGATCTTGCGCGGATCGTAGGTAACGCGGATCGCTTCGGCGTGGCGCGTGGTTTCGGTCACGACTTTGTCGTACGTCGCATCAGCGGCGCTTCCGCCGGCATAGCCGGACGTTACCGACACGACACCGTTCAGATGGCTGAATACGGCTTCCATGCCCCAGAAACATCCACCGGCAAGCACGGCTGTCGCGCGGCTCCCCATCGGCGGGGCATCGACGGCAGGCATCGGCACCAATACCGTGCGTTCTGCGGCGGTCGAGCCGCTCGATATGGCAAAAAGGGCTAGCGCGCCGAGCGCCCCTGCAACGATGGTCGTTTTCATTGTCATGCGCATCATTCGCGTCCTCACGCGTTTTGGTTACAACAATCCGGGCACGAGCGCGAGCATCGCAAAAGCAGAGGCGGCAAACCCACCGAAAAACAGCTGGGCGAAATCCGAGGACAGAACGCGGCGCATGTCGGACACTTTCAAGTTTGTTTGATCGAGCTACGTGCTTTGCCCGCCGATGGTTTCACCATGCCTGAACGGGGCGGTTATGCCCGGTTCAGGAAAGTGCCGCGCAGGCCTCCTGAATTCGCATGCATGCCGTCGTCAAAATCGCTTCCGACGTGGCATAGCTCACGCGAAATGCCGGGCTGAGGCCGAAGGCTTCGCCATTGACGGCCGCCACCCGCGCATCGTCGAGGAAATAATCGATCAGATCAGCATCGCTTTCGATCCGCTTGCCCTTGGGCGTCGTCTTGCCCATGCACCCCGATGCGTCGGGATAGACATAAAACGCCCCCTCGGGCGTCGGGCAATGCAGCCCCGGCGCTTCGTTCAACATGCCGACGACAAGATCGCGCCGCTTCAGAAACGCAGCATTCCGCTCGCCCAGAAACGACTGGTCACCGGTCAGCGCAACAGCCGCCGCTGCCTGCGAAATCGAACAGGGATTGCTCGTCGATTGCGATTGCAGCTTGCTCATCGCTTTGATGATCCAGGCCGGGCCACCTGCATAGCCGATCCGCCAGCCCGTCATCGAATAGGCTTTCGAACAGCCGTTGACGGTCAGCGTCCGCTCGTAAAGATCGGGGCAAACCTGCGCGATCGTCTTGAACGGTGTGGCGGCATACCAGACATGCTCATACATATCGTCGGTCATGATCATCACATGCGGATGGCGGCGGAACACCTCGCCGAGCGCCATCAGCTCAGCGCCCGAATAAGCCGCGCCCGTCGGGTTCGACGGCGAATTGAGCAGCACCCATTTTGTCCGCGGCGTAATCGCGGCATCGAGCTGCTCGGGCAGGATCTTGTAAAGCTGGTTCGCGCCCGCACTGATGATGACGGGCGTCCCACCGGCAAAATTGACGATGTCGGGATAGCTGACCCAATAAGGCGCGGGTATGATCACTTCATCACCTTGGTCGACAGTGGCGACCAGCGAATTAAACAGCGTATGCTTGCCACCGACGTTCACGCTGATTTCGTGTGCGGCGTAAGTCAGGTCATTGTCACGCAGAAATTTCGCGGCAATCGCAGCCTTTAATTCGGGTGTGCCGTCGACATTGGTATATTTCGTCTTCCCCGCGCGAATGGCTTCGATCGCGGCGTCCTTGATGAAATCGGGCGTATCGAAATCGGGCTCGCCCGCTGACAAACCGATGACATCGATCCCTTCGCGTGTCATCGCCAGTACGCGCGCGCTCATGGCAAGCGTCGGTGACGGTTTGATGCGATCGATGGCGGCGGAAAGCTGGGGCACGGCAAATCCCTATGTGACTGCTCGCCTATAGCGTGACGAGCTTTGCGGGCAACAGGCCGCGCAGCGAATTTCCGATGAGAAATCCACGAGCCAGATCATCGGCGCGGAGCTCGGCTTCGCGCGCTTTGCCTGTCTCAATCAACTCTTGGCGAAGCACCCCGCCGAGCAGCCCGTGCGACAGCGGCGGCGTCAGCAACATGTTACCGTCGGCAACGAAGATATTGGTAAAGCTCCCTTCCGTCAGCTGCCCGTCGGCATGCATGAACAGGACTTCGAACACGCCCTGCCGCGCGGCATCGTAAAAGCCCCGGTCGGTCGTTTTGTGGCGCAGTCGGAAATCGCTGGCATCGACGGGCAGCGCTGCCAGCTCGACGGTAACGTCTCCGGTCGGCGGATCGGGCATCGGGCGCGTTTCGATTGCCATTGCGCCGCCTTGCCCAAGCAGCAGGCGCACTTTGCGCGGGGCGCGCAGATGAAATGTCGCTGCCTGAAGCTCGTTGCGCGCGGCGTGCCGGTCGAATGCAAAGCCAAGCGCCGCCGCACTGTTTTTCATCCTCAGCAAATGCCGTTCGAGCCGCGCAATACCGTCGACCGGATCGAACGCCATTGTTTCGATCAGGTCAAAGGCTCGTGCGCTCCCGATAAACGCGCCTTTGGCAAGGCATTCAATCCATTCGTCACGGAAGACCGAGTCGGCCACGATGCCCGAACCTAGTCCCACGCGCGCGCGATTGCCGTTCAGATGCAGCGTCCGTATCGCCACGTTGAACGCTGCCGACACGCCATCGGCATCGATCCGTCCGATGCTCCCGGTATAGACCCCGCGTGGTGCCGCTTCGATCTCGGCTATCGTTTCCATCGCCCGGATTTTCGGCGCGCCGGTAATCGAGCCACAGGGATAGATCGCATGCAGGATATCGACGGCGTCAAGCCCCCCGGCCAGATCGGCAGTCACCGTCGAGGTCATTTGATGCACAGTCGGATAAGTCTCGACCCGAAAAAGGTCGGGCACCGCCACACTGCCGGGGACGGCGACGCGCGACAGATCGTTGCGCAACAGATCGACGATCATCAGATTTTCGGCGCGCTGCTTGGGATCGTTTTTCAGCGCATCGGCAGCCGTGCGATCGGCATCGGCGTCGTCGTGACGCAGCGCTGTCCCTTTCATCGGACGGGTCCGGATCTTGGTGCCGTCGCACGCAAAGAACAACTCGGGCGACAGCGATAATATCCAGTCGTTGCCGGTATGGATCACGCCGCCATAACCTGCCTGCGCCCGACTCCTCAGGCCAGCATAAAGCGCCAACGGATGCCCTGCCGTTTTAACCGTTGCGCCGAAGGTCAGATTGGCCTGATAGATATCGCCGGCTTCGATCAGCGCCTGAACACGCGCCATCGCTGCATCATAATCGCCGCGCATAATTTCAGGGTCGGCGCTGCCGATCCATGCCCCTGCCGGATCAGGCAAGATCGCGTCGACAGCGTCCGCTGCGATTTCCTCGAAGCTGCGAAACAACCCGAACCACAACAGCGGCGCGTCGGTGTGCGCGGCAACCAGCGGCGTCAATTTCGGCTCGAGCGCATGGCCTGCTTCATATGTCAGGTAGCCCGCCGCATGGAGCCCGCCGCGCGTCGCCGTGCGCAGTGCCTCAAGCGCCGTCGCGACGTCGTCGATCCGCCGCGTCACGACGATCTCGACGGGATCGGTATAGAGTCGCGCCGTTGCAGCACCTGTCACGCGCGCATCATCCAGCAGCACGAACGGCGTGTCGTTGCGAGGCAAGCGTGACATCATCGCATGCGTCCTGCCAGCCTGCAGGCACTCTTGCCAGCGCTATCAAGTTGGTGAACATGGAGAATTGAAGTTTCACATGGGAGTTGTCATGAAACAGCTGGTTCTTGCTGCGGTGCTTGTTGCTGCGCCCGCTTTTGCCGATATGCCGAAGCCTGCGGCAATTGTGGCCGACGGTGCGCCTGCGGTCCCAGTCTCGCTGGCAGCCAAGACGCGGCCGTATATGGAGTTTCGGACGGCCGCTTTTTCGGGCTGGAACACCGCCGACAAGTCGATGCTAATCACCACGCGGTTCGGCGATGTGGCACAGCTGCACACAGTTTCAGGGCCAATGATGGACCGCCGTCAGATCAGTTTCGAAGCCGAGCCGGTGCGCGGCAGCTGGTCCCCCAAAGGCGATGTCCTGCTGGTCAACAAAGACATCGGCGGTGGTGAATTCTTCCAGATCTACACGCTGAAAAACGGCCAGCTTACGCTGCTGACCGATGGTAAGAGCCGCAATAATCTCGGCGCTTGGAATGCGGACGGCAGCGCAATCGGCTATGCTTCCACCCGTCGCAACGGCACCGATACCGATTTGTACATCATGGACCCGCGCGATCCCAAATCGGATCGCCTGGTTGCGCAAGTCAAAGGCGGCGGCTGGAATATTCAGGATTTTGCGCCTGACGGCAAAAGCGCCGTCGTCGGCAATTATGCTTCGATCACGAAAAGTGATCTTTTCAGGCTCGACGTCGCCAGCGGCACGCTGACGCCGATTGGGGACCACAGCAAAACCATTTCTTACGGCGCTGCGCAATTCGCACCCGACGGCACCCTGTGGGTGACCAGCGACGAAGGCTCGGATTTCCAGCGTCTCGGCACGCTCGATCCTAAAACCGGCAAATTCACGGCCCGCTCGCCCGAAAAGAAATGGGACATCGAAAGCTTCGATATCGCGCCCGATGGCAGTTTCATTGCTTACACCGTCAACGAAGCCGGGGTCGACCGCGTCCGCATCATGGACGTGGCCAGCGGCACCGTGCGCACTGTCACGGGGTTACCGGCGGGCGGGGCAGGCGGCATCGAAATCGCGCCATGGGGCACGATCGGATTGACGTTCAGCTCGGCGAAAAGCGCATCGGATGCCTATTCGATCGATCCGAAAACGCTGGCAGTCACGCGCTGGACACTGAGCGAAACGGGCGGCCTCGATGCCGCTGCCAACGTCGAACCCGAATTCATCGAAGTCAAAAGCTTCGACAAGGAAGCCGTATCGGGCTTTCTCTATCGCCCGGATCCCGCCAAATTTCCCGGAAAGCGTCCGCTAGTCATCAGCATTCATGGTGGTCCCGAAGGACAATCGACGCCCGGCTTTCAGGGTCGGCGCAATTATCTGCTCAACGAACTCGGTATTGCGATTTTCTATCCCAACGTCCGCGGGTCAACGGGCTTTGGCAAACGCTTCGTCGGTCTCGATAACGGCCCGTTCAAGCGCGAGGATTCGGTTAAGGACATCGCTGCGTTCCTCGACCGGCTCGAAACCGATCCCGGCCTCGATAAATCGCGTTTTGCGGTCAACGGCGGCAGCTACGGCGGCTATATGTGCTATGCCAGCGCAATCGCTTACGGCGCGCGGTTGAAGGGCGCTTATTGCGTCGTCGCGATTTCGAACTTCGTGACCTTCCTCGAAAACACGCAAAGCTATCGCCGCGATCTCCGCCGCGTCGAATATGGCGACGAGCGCGATGCGAAGCAGCGCGCGCAACTGCTCAAGATCTCACCGATGACGCGGGTCAACGAACTGAACATTCCGCTGATGATCGTCACTGGCGGCAACGACCCCCGCGTGCCGGCGTCCGAAGCCGATCAGATCGTCAATGCCGTCCGCGCCAAGGGTGGCACGGTCTGGCACCTGCTCGGCCAGAACGAAGGCCATGGTTTTGCAAAGAAGGAAAACCAGGATTATGAATTCTGGACGGGGTTGATGTTCTGGGAACGGACATTGTTGGGGGCTGCCCAGTGAAGCGCCTCGTCTTATTCGCCGCGCTAATGGCGTCACCCGCCGTCGCACAAGATATCAGCCCCGGTACGCAAGCACGGATCGACCGGATTCTGAAGGCAACGCCACTCATCGACGGCCACAACGACGTGCCGTGGACCGTGCGCGAAAATCACAAGTCCTCGGTCGAAGGGTTGGCCGCTGATAGTGACAAGCGCGCGTCGCCGATGATGACGGACATGGCGCGCCTACGCAAAGGGCGCGTCGGCGGGCAGTTCTGGTCGGTCTATCTGCCGTCGGGTTTCACCGGCGAACGCGCGGTCCAGGCGACGCTTGAACAGATCGATATCGTCAACCGGCTTGTCCGCGCCTATCCGAACGATCTGGCGCGCGCGACGTCTGCTGCCGATGTCGTTCGTATTCACAAAAGCGGTAAGATCGCCTCGCTGATCGGGGCTGAAGGCGGGCATCAGATCGGCAATTCGATGGCCGCGCTCCGCGCCTACCGCGATGCTGGCGTGCTTTACATGACGCTGACGTGGAACAACAACAACGACTGGGCCGACAGTGGCACTGATGATCCGAAGCACGGCGGGCTCACGCCGTTCGGGAAAGCCATCGTCACCGAAATGAATCGCATCGGCATGATCCTCGATTTGAGCCATGTATCCGAAGCCACGATGAACGCGGCGCTCGACACGACCAGAGCCCCGGTGATGTTCTCGCATTCGAACGTCCGCGCTTTGAGCGATCATCCGCGCAATGTGCCCGACGCCGTTCTGCAGCGACTGCCTGCCAATGGCGGTGTTGTGATGATCAATGCGTATCCGGGGCATAACGACCCGCAAGTCATCGGCCACATGGCACGCCGTGCGGCCGAGGAAACGCGCCTTGCTCGTGTTTTTCCGGGCCAGCCTGAACGCCGCAAAGCTGCGCTTGCCGACTGGGACACGACGAACCCGCGGCCGGCATCGCCGATCACAGTGATGGCAAACCATATCGACCATGTCGTCAAAATCGCAGGGCACGATCATGTCGGCATTGGAGCCGACCTCGATGGCGTGCCGTTCACCAATGTCGGGATGGAAGATGTCGCTGGCTATCCCGCGCTGTTTGCCGAACTCATCCGCCGCGGCTGGAGCGATGCCAATCTTGCCAAGCTTGCGGGCGGCAATATCCTGCGCGTGATGCGCGGCGCAGAGGCGACTGCGTTAGCGATGAAAGACATATCGCCTTCGATGGCGACGATCGACGACAAATGACTGACCCCGCACCGCTGCGCGCGACGATCATTCCCGTGACGCCTCTGCAGCAGAATTGCACGCTGTTCTGGTGCACCGCCACGATGCGCGGGGCATTCGTCGATCCCGGCGGTGACTTGCCCAAGCTCAAAGCAGCGGCTGCACAGCACGGTGTCACCATCGAAAAAATCCTGATAACGCACGGCCATATCGATCATTGTGGCGAAGCGGGGACGCTCGCGGCCGAACTCGGCGTGCTGATCGAAGGACCGCACGAAGCGGACCGCTTCTGGATCAGCCGCCTCGAAGACGATGGCCGCAATTACGGCGTCAATGGCAAGATTTTCGAGCCTGACCGCTGGCTGACCAATGGCGAGCAGGTAAGGGTCGGCAATCTCACGCTCGATGTCTATCATTGCCCCGGCCACACGCCCGGCCATGTCGTTTTTCACCATGCGCCGTCGCAAGTCGCCATGGTCGGCGATGTGCTGTTTCAGGGGTCGATCGGCCGCACCGATTTCCCGATGGGCAATCATCAGGACTTGCTTGACGCGATCGTGACGCGCCTCTGGCCACTGGGCGGCGAAACCAACTTCGTGCCCGGTCACGGGCCGATGTCGACGTTCGCACATGAGCGCGCAACCAACCCCTATGTCGCTGACCGCGTCCTTTCTGGAAGCTGACAATCGCATTCGTGCGTCGTTCAGTCCGACTCGCATAAACCGCTCTTAGTCCTCCCAAGGACCCGCAAAGGAGTATGACATGCGTAAACTGATCATGGCCGGACTGATGGCAACATCGCTGCTCCCGGTGGCAGCACAGGCACAATATGTCGATCGTGGCGAAGCGCGCGAATTGCGCCGTGACCGTCAGGACATTCGCGAGGAGCGCCGCGATCTTGAGCGCGCTTACCGTTCGGGGGATCGCCGGGAAGTCCGCGATGCGCGGGGTGATTTGCGTGAAGCGCGTCAGGAATATCGCGAAGACCGCCGTGATGCGTATCGCGATGGCAATCGCAATTGGGGTCGCAACGACTGGCGTGGGTACCGCTCGACCAATCGCGACATTTATCGTGGCGGCAACTGGCGTTCGGACTATCGTTACCGCTCGTTCAGCCCCGGCGTCCGCATTGGTGTTGGCTATTACAGCCCGCGCTATTATGTGAACGACTATGGCCGTTATCGTCTGCCGCGCCCTGGCTACAACCAGCGCTGGGTGCGTCATTATAACGACGTGCTGCTGATCGATACGCGGCGTGGTTATGTCGTCGACGTGATCCGTAACTTCTACTGGTAAACAGCAGTCGTACGAAAGCGGCCTGTCAGCCCCCCGGCTGGCAGGTCGTTTGTCGTTGCATGAAGTGCTTGCGGCACATGGCGACATAACGATCATTGCCGCCGATTTCAGTTTGCGCACCATCGCGCACGGCGTTGCCCGCTGCATCGATCCGCAAATTCATCGTCGCCTTGCGCCCGCATTCGCAAATCGCTTTCAGCTCGATCAGATTGTCGGCAAGGCCGAGCAACGCTGCGGATCCCTCGAACAGCTCACCCCTGAAATCGGTGCGCAGCCCGTAAGCCAGGACCGGTATGCCGTCTTCATCGGCAATCGCAGCCAATTGCCGCACTTGGGCGCACGTCAGGAATTGTGCTTCGTCGACAAGGACGCAATCGGGCCTTGGTCTCGATACGACGCAATTCCGCAATTCCGTATTTGCATCAAAAGGCGTTGCCGCCGCATCCAATCCGATCCGCGAAGCTATCCGCCCCGGCCCTGCGCGGTCATCGACGGCCGCCGTGAAAAGCATCGTCGCCATGCCCCGTTCTGCATAGTTGAATGCGGCCTGCAGCAATGTCGTCGATTTCCCCGCATTCATGGCCGCATAATAGAAATAGAGCTTGGCCATCAGCCTTGGTCGAGATCCTGAGCGACTTTCGGCGCGCGCAGCAGTTTTTCGATATGACTGCCTTCGTCGAAGCTTTCGTCGGACAGGAACTTCAATTTGGCGGCATATTTGTTGTTCACCCGCCGCGCGACTTCGCTTTGCAGATAGGCGGTGTTCGTGCGCAGCGCTTTGATAACGGCATCCTCGTTCTCGCCGAGCAGCGGTTTTACGAAAACAGTCGCATGGCACAGATCGGGCGACATCCGCACTTCGGTCACGCTGACGACATGCTGCGCGAGCACATCGTCATGAACATCCCCGCGCGCCAATATGTCGGCCAGGGCATGACGCACGGATTCTCCGACGCGGAGAAGGCGGACTGAACGAGTTTCGGGGGTGGTTGGTTTCATGCGTCTGGAAGGATGTCGTCGACGTCAACGTTGAGTTCGCGCGCGAGAGCCCGCCACAATGCGGGTTTACCTTGGGCCTTCCCGTTCTCGATGTCTGACAGCATGGCTTGGCGCGCATCGACGGCCTTCGCCAAATCGGCGAGCGTCATACCTCTATGTTTACGCCAAGCGCGAAGCGCATTTTCGCCGTCGATAATCGAATTTACAAGTGCGAATGGAATATACTCTTCGCCGTCTGCGCGCCGCTTCGTCGCGCGCTCGGCTGCAGCGACGTCCGCGCGCCCTTCAACCATATCAAGCAAGCGCTCGTAATCTGCCGCCGGGAGCATTGCGATTTTCTGACCCGAAATTTCTATGATCTGTGCCGTCATCACCTGTCCTCATATGCCGCGCCGCGCGGTTCAATTTCGTCGACGAAAAGCGTGTTGCCTTCCATCCGAAAGATTATGCGCCAATCCTGAACCCGCGGCCGATATTCCCGTCGGCCAGTCAAACGGAGGATATTTCCGCTTAACTGGTCGGGCGATGAAGCCAATTCCAGTATCTTCCGGGTGAGAATGTCCCGTTTATTCGATTTCCTGAGCGATTTTGTTGCCGCTTTCGAAATGCGAATTTCCACAACAGATCACTATCACGCTGCTGCCACACGTCAATGCAAAATTCCGAAAAACGGAACAGATTAAAGCGTGCGAACACGCTCTTCGACTTCAAACGTTTCAAGGAAATCGCCTGCCTTGATGTCGTTGGTCGCGTCGAACGTCACCCCGCATTCGAGACCCGAACGAACTTCGGCGACATCGTCCTTGAAGCGGCGCAACGAATTGATCTGGCCGTTGTAGATGATGACGTCGGCACGCGTGATGCGGGCCTTGAGGTTCTTGCGGATCGCGCCTTCGGTGACGAGCAGCCCCGCTGCCTTGCCATATTTGCCCGCCGGGAAGACTTCGCGGATTTCGGCGCGGCCGACGACATGTTCGATCATTTCGGGGCCAAGTTCACCCGCCATTGCGCCGCGCACGGCGTCGGTCAGATGATAAATGACATCGAAATACTGGAACTCGACCCGGTCGCGCTTGGCGAGAGCAGCGGCTTTCGTGTTCGGGCGGACATTGAACCCGATCACGGGCGCACCTGATGCAGCGGCCAGTTGAACATCGCTTTCGGTAATTCCGCCCACGCCCGCACTTAGCACGCGGACCTTGATAAGGTCGGTCGAAATCTTGTTGACCGCATTGACGATGGCTTCAGCCGAACCCTGCACGTCGGCTTTTACGACAATGGGATATTCCATTGCCTTTGCCGTGCTCAGATTGGCGAACAGATTCTCCATGTCGACAGGCGCCGAAACCGTGCGGCGTTCGGTTGCGAGATTAGCCCGGTACAGCGCCACTTCGCGTGCGCGCGCTTCGTTTTCGACGACCGACATCGGATCACCTGCGGACGGAACGCCCGACAGCCCCAATATTTCGACCGGCGTCGACGGCCCGGCTTCCTTGATCTGCTGACCTTTGTCGTTGATCATGGCGCGGACTTTGCCCGATTGCTGGCCGACGACAACAATGTCACCCACGCGCAAGGTGCCGCGACGGACGAGGACGGTCGCAAGCGAACCGCGGCCCTTGTCGAGCTTGGCTTCGATCACACTGCCTTCGGCGGCACGATCGGGATTGGCTTTCAGTTCGAGCAATTCGGCCTGTAGCTGGATTTTTTCGATCAGCGTATCGAGACCGGTCTTTTTCAGCGCCGACACTTCGACATCCTGAACGTCGCCAGACATTTCTTCGACGACGATTTCATATTGCAGCAGTGCCTCGCGCACTTTCTGTGCATTGGCTTCGGGCTTGTCGCTTTTGGTGATCGCAACGATCATCGGCACACCAGCGGCTTTGGTATGATTGATTGCTTCGATCGTCTGCGGCTTGATGCTGTCGTCGGCGGCAACGACGAGCACGACAACGTCGGTAATGTTTGCCCCGCGCTTGCGCATGTCGATGAAGGCTTCGTGGCCCGGCGTATCGAGGAAGGTGATTTTTGCCCCGTCCTTCATCGCAACCTGATAGGCGCCGATATGCTGCGTGATGCCGCCCGCTTCACCGCGCACGACATTGGTGCCGCGCAAGGCATCGAGCAGCGAAGTCTTGCCATGGTCGACATGGCCCATGATCGTGACCACGGGTGGCCGCGCGACCAGCGTGTCTTCGGCATCGATATCGTCGGCGACGTCGATGTCGACGTCGCTTTCGGACACGCGCGTAACGTTGTGGCCAAAATCAGTAACCAGCAGTTCGGCTGTATCCTGATCGATCGTGTCACCCATCGCCGACGGCACGCCCATCTTGAACAGCGCCTTGATCAGGTCACTGCCGCGTTCGGCCATGCGGTTGGCGAGTTCGCCGACCGTGATGGTTTCGGGGATCACGACGTCGCGAATTTGCTTTGCCTGGATCTTACCGCTGCCATGCGCGCGACGTTCCTTTTCGCGCGCACGCTTGAGTGCCGCTAGCGAGCGAGCACGCGCCCCTTCGCCGTCGGCATCGAGGGCGCGGGTAACGGTGAGTTTGCCAGATTGGCGACGGTCATCACTGCCGAGCTTGCCGCGCGCCGGGCGGACGGGTTCGGGACGGCGCTCGGGCAGGCCGACGGGACGCACGAAGGGCTTGGCATCGCTGCGCTCGGCCTGTGCCTGCTGCACTTCGGGCTCGGCGACAGGTGTCGGGTTGAGCGCTTCGAGGCGCGCTGCTTCCTCGGCTGCCAGGCGTTCGGCTTCTTCGGCTTTACGATTTTCTTCGGCACGACGCCGTTCATCGTCATTCGAATCGATCTTCGCGCGATCTTCGCGACGGCGCGATTCCTCGAGTGCGTTCATCCGCGCTTCTTCGGCTTCGCGCAGCAGCTTGGCCTGGATTTCCTGACGCGTCATCAGGCTTGCAGCCGGCTTCACCGGGGCCGGCGGGGGCGGTGGCGGCGGGGGTGGTGCAACAACCGGTGCGGCAACTTCGACCTGGGGTTCGGGTGCTGCTTCGGCTTCGCCGGGCCGTCCGATCATGCGCCGCTTTTTCACTTCGACGACAACCGTGTTCGAGCGGCCATGGCTGAAGCTCTGCTTCACTTTGCCGGTTTCGACAGTGCGCTTGAGGCTCAGCGGGGCGCGCATGCCCAGTTTCGGTTTTTCGGTATCGCTCATCTAGTAAAACCCAAGCCCTTCAAATTATCACGTCATGTTCTGTCGTCAGTGCGCCGCGCGGCCCTGAACCCTGCGAACCCGTTTCGCAAGGCTTGCCCGTCGGCGCTGCATCAATAAATCCCTGCCACCGGTCGACTGCTGCCGAAACGCGGGCTGCCGCGCGCGCATCCGTGACACCGATATGTACCACATTTTCGCGCCCCAGCGCTACCGACAAGATCGTGCGACCGACGCTCAGGATCAACCCCTGACGGCCTGAACCTTCGTCATCATTGCCGACGCGCCAGGCCTGATCGAGCTTGCGGTTGCCATCGAGCGACGCATCAGCGGCATGATAAAGCAAGTGCAACGTGCCTTTGCGCGCCGCTTCCTCGATTCGCTCGGAACCTGTAACGACAGTCGATGCCCGTGCTTCGAGGCCAAGGCGATCAAGCGCGTTGCGCGCCAGCGCGTCCTCAATCCGTTGCGCGAGATCGTCGGGGACGCGCAACTCGTTCGTTTTATAGGCGCGGGCCAGCGCACCTTTTAGTTTGCCTTTGGCCATCGCCACGTCAAGCATGGCGCGCGAAACGCCGATCCATGCGCCGCGCCCCGGCGCTTTGGCGCGGACGTCGGGCAGCACATGTCCATCGGGCGCCAGCGCAAGGCGGATCAGGCTTTCGCGCGGCGCACGTTCCCCCGACAGAACGCAACGGCGTTCCGGCTCATGCCCGGTGTCTGTTGACGCTAGCGTGTCATTCTGGGGAGTCCGCAAGCGCGTCCTCCTCTTCAAACCAATGCGCGCGGGCCGCCATGATGATCTCGTTGCCCTGCGCTTCGGTCAGATTATATTCGGCGAGCACGCCGCCTTTTGGTTCATTTGCGGTCGTCGTTGCTTTGCGACGCGGCTCGATGCGGCGCTTCTGGATCAGTTCGTCGGTCGCCAGATCAGCCAGATCGTCGAGCGTCTTGATGCCGGCCTTGCCGAGCGTCACCAGCATTGCTTCGTTGAGATGCGGCATTTCGGCAAGCGCATCCTCGACACCGAGCGAACGGCGCAGCTCGCGATTGGACTCTTCGCGCCGGTCGAGCGCTTCGGTCGCGCGGCTCTGCAATTCAGCGCCGAGCTCTTCATCGAACCCTTCGATTTCGGCGATTTCCGACACGTCGACGTAAGCGACTTCTTCGAGGCTGGTGAACCCTTCAGCAACCAGCAGCTGTGACAGCGTTTCGTCGACATCGAGTTCCTTCTGGAACAGGTCCGAACGCTCGACGAATTCGCGCTGGCGCTTTTCGCTGGCGTCGGTTTCGGTCAGAATGTCGATCGCTTTGCCAGTCAATTGCGAGGCGAGACGCACATTCTGGCCGCGGCGACCGATGGCAAGGCTCAGCTGGTCATCGGGAACGACGACTTCGATGCGGTCTTCTTCTTCGTCGATCACGACGCGGCTGACATTGGCAGGCTGGAGAGCGTTGACGACGAACGTCGCGGTATCTTCTGACCAAGGGATGATGTCGATCTTTTCACCCTGCATTTCCTGGACGACCGCCTGAACGCGGCTGCCCTTCATGCCGACGCAAGCCCCGACCGGATCGATGCTGCCGTCGCGGCTGATCACGCCGATCTTCGCGCGGCTGCCGGGATCGCGTGCCGCGGCCATGATCGTGATGATGCCGTCGTAAATTTCGGGCACTTCCTGCGCGAACAGCTTTTTCATGAAATCGGGATGCGCGCGG
>JANODH010000006.1:0-12320 GCA_031412595.1 Sphingomonas sp.
TGCTTGTCGTCGTAAACGAGCCCTGCGTGTCGATGCGCGCCGTCCCCGTCATCTGCACACCCGAGCCGAGCGAGAGGCCAACTGCATATTTGTTAGCTTCGGACGATGGCGCGCCGGGGCTGGTGATGTTCTGATAGGCAAGAGTCTCGAACGTGGCCCGGTCACGCTTGAAACCGGTCGTGTTCACGTTGGCGAGATTGTTCGCAATGACGCGCATTCGCTGGTTCTGAGCATCGAGGCCCGTGCGCGCGACGTGAAGAGCAGAGTTTGCCATGTTTCGGGTCCTTTAACTGGGCAGCCGCATGAGGCTGGCGGTTTCGGTGTCGAGATCGCGTGCGGTCGTCAGCAGCTTGATCTGTGTTTCCCAGCTGCGCGCGGCTTCGATCATGTCGACAAGAGCTGTCGTTGCATTGACATTCGATCCTTCGAGCGCCCCGGCGGTAACCGTCGCCGATGGATCATCAGGCAACGCCCCACCCCCGCGAACGCGAAACAGGCCGTCGATATGCTTGACCACATTGGAACCGACCGGGCTGGCCAGCTTCAGCCGATCGATCTTCTGTGCGACACCCGCATCGCCACCGAGCGGCGTCATCCAGATTGTGCCATCGCCGTCGACCCGGATTTGATCGGCAGGCGGGATCGTGATCGGACCACTTTCGCCGAGCACCGGATTCCCGTCGCCCGTGGTCAGCAGGCCCGAGGCCGAAACCATCAGGTCGCCGCGCCGTGTATAAGCTTCGTCGCCATTTTCGGCCTGCACGGTGAGCAACGCATCGCCGTTTACAGCAACGTCGAGTGGCTTGCCGGTCGCTATTGTTGCTGCGCCTGTCATGTTGGCCGCGACGACTTCCTCCGACGCATAAACGCGGTCGGCTACGCCCGGACCGGTCAGCCATAGCGGGCGAGCGCTCGCCATTTCGGCGCGAAACCCGGTCGTCGATGCATTGGCAAGATTGTTTGCCGTAACCGACTGGCGCGCCATGGCGGCTTTCAGCGCCGACAAGCTGGTGTGAATCAAGCGATCCATTTTACGTCCGCAGGTTGATGATGGCCTGCGTCATGGCCGTTGCGGTTTCGATGGCTTTTGCATTGGCCTGGAAATTCCGCTGTGCGCCGATCAGCGCGACCAGTTCCTCGGTAATGTCCACATTGGCGCGTTCGATTGCGCCCGAACGGATCGTACCGAGCGGACCGTTGCTTGCAGCGTTAATCGCTGGCGGGCCGCTATCCCCGGTCGATTGCCAGTGCGCGTCGCCGATCGGGCGCAATCCCTCCTGCGCCGTGAAGCTTGCCATTGCGACTTTGCCGAGCAATTCGTTCGAGCCATCGCCATACGTCGCCGTGACAAGGCCATCGCTGCCAATCGAGATGTTGGCGAGGCTGACCGTCGGATCGCCCGGCTTCGTACTCGGCAACACAAGATCGGTCATGTCGGAAAGCGCTGTCGACGTGACGTTGCCGCTCGCATCGATCGGCAACAGTTGAAGCGTCGCGCCGATCGTATCGACAACCCGCCGGTTCACATCAACCTGAAACGCGCCATTTCGCGTGTAGCTGATTTCGCTTCGTGGGGGATCACCGCGCACCACGAACATGCCTTCGCCTGCGATGGCGAGATCGAGCGTCTTGTCCGTCGCCTCGAGCGTTCCTTGCGTGAATTGCTGCGTAATGCCGTTCAGCCGCGTGCCCTGCCCCGCGATCATCTTCGTCGTTTGTGTGGGTGCCGACGCAAACAGATCGCCGAATATGGCCCGGCTTTTCTTGAAGCCGGCCGATCCCACATTGGCGACATTGTTCGAAATCGTCGCGAGATCTGTCTGCGCGGCCTTGAGGCCCGAGAGTGATGT
Source organism: Sphingomonas sp. (assembly GCA_031412595.1). Classification (GTDB taxonomy): domain Bacteria; phylum Pseudomonadota; class Alphaproteobacteria; order Sphingomonadales; family Sphingomonadaceae; genus Sphingomonas_O. Next base: position 1,851 of record JANODH010000006.1, read on the forward strand.
ATAGAATGACATGGGTTTTCTCCTGTTAGCCGAGCCGGATCACGGCTTCGGGCGCGATAAGGCCGTTGGGGGTCACGAGGCGTGTCGCACTGCCGCCCGCAGGCGACTGGACCGCCGTTACCGGGGTCCACACGCTGGTCGTTGTGGGCACCGTGCCGCCATCGGCATTCCGCGCGGATACCCGAACGCGAAGCTGGCCCTGCGTAGTCGTTGTCTCGTCAATGCCGTCCCATTTGAACGTCACGGGGCCGACACCGACATTCGTGTTCATCTGGCTGCTGACGATCAGCCCATCGCTGTCGAGCAAATCGATCATCACCACATCTGCAGGACTGTCGAGATTGACGAGCCCGGCATAGCTGCCGCTCGTATCGCGGTTGACGAAATCACCCGCGACCAACGCATCGCGCCCGATCCAGCTTGCCGCATCACCGATGCGGCTGCCATCGAGCTTAGCCGCTATTGCTTTCAGTGCGGCATTCATCTCTGCGATGCCTGCTGTCGTGGAAAACTGGGAAAGTTGGGTTACCATTGCCTGATTATCCATGGGGTTGAGGGGGTCCTGTGCATTGAGCTGTGTCGTCATCAGCTTCAGAAAGTCGGCCTGGCCGAGTGTTCCTTTGCCCGTGGCCTTGGTTGTCGCGTTCAGCGCCGCGATGCTGTTCGTGTCGATGTTCATCGTCCGATCCTTATCGTGTCCAGAATGAGTGATTTTGCGGTTTCGAGAACCTGCACGTTATTTTGATATTGCCGTGCGGCTTCGATCATCTCGACCATCTCGGCGCTGCTATCGACGCCGGCTTCCCAGACGTCGCCATTTGGATCAGCCAAAGGATGATTGGGTTCGTGCCGCTTTATTGGTTGCATGTCGGATGCAATGACGCGGTCGACCTGGACCGTCGCTATCCCCGCTTCGCTGCCAATGGCGCGGAAAACCGGTTTCAGGGCGCGGAATGCGTCCTTCTCGCTTCCCGAAATCGATCCCGCATTCGCAAGGTTCGACGCTGTCGTGTTCAGCCGCACCAGCTGCGCCGACATGGCGCGCCCGGCAATATCAAAGACATTCATGCTATTTGGCATGGTCATGGTCATTCGCCTTTCAGCGCGCGCGTGATCGTCGCGACACGGCTTTCAAGGAACGCCAGCGTCGTGCGATATTGCACGGCATTTTCGGCAAATGCCGTCTGTTCGGTTGGCAGTTCCACGGTATTTCCATCAAGCGAAGGCTGCACCGGCACGCGGTAGCGCACGGCATCCGCCTCGCCACGCATCGCCGCTGCAAAGTCAATGTCGCGCGCTTTGTAATTTGGCGTTGCGGCATTCGCGATGTTCGAGGCCAGCATCGACAAACGCTGCGACCGGATTGCCAGCGCGGTTCCGTGAATACCGAAAATTCCGTCAGACATTTGTCGGGTTCCTAAAGTTCTGCTGCGATGAGCCGTTATGATTGGCGTCGTCGCGAGATCCGTTCCGCAAGCGCCATGCCAGTTGCAGAAATGTGCAGATTTGCGCCAATTTGTGCAGCTTTGGTCTAACCGTGTCCGGCTAAATGTTGCCGCATAAAGGCAAATTCTTGCCGGTTGGTCCGCGCTGGCACGAAACGTGCTCGGATACCGCAAAGCAGTCTGGAGTGAGCTTGATGACATTTTTTCGACGCGCAATGCTGACAGTATTACTGGCGCCTGCCTGCGCGCATGCCACGGCGTTTCAAGATCTCGAGGCTATCAACAAGGCTGCGGCACTTGCTACCGAAGGCAACGTCCGCGCTGTTGATCCGCGACTGAAACTGGCGGCCTGTCCGGAAGCTTTGGTATCCGATCCGCCCGTGTTTGGCACCATAACAGTGCGCTGCGCCTCGCTCGGCTGGCGCGTGCGTGTTTTGACGATCGGTGGGATGACCGCCGCGACAACAACGCCGATCGTCATCAGGCGGGGTGATCCTGTCAGTGTCAGTTTCGTCGCGCCGCGCTTTTCGGTAACGACAAGTGGCGTTGCAGACAGCGATGCACGCACCGGCGAGCGAGTCCGCATTCGCATCGATCAGAAAGCAACACCGATCATGGGCGAAGCCATCGATGCCGGACAAGTCCGCGTTGGCAGGCTAAACTAATCGATGAAGCAGCCGTTACATCATTTGAAGGAGTGCGTGAGATGTTAACACCAATCGCAAGCACGGGGTCATCACGGGTCGAGCCGCAACGTGCGGCTTCGTCTTCGACGAACCGAGCCGACGAGCAAGTCCGCGGTTTGACAAACGGTCACGACACGCCGGCCGCACGACTGGCCAAGCTCGGTCCACCGATCGACGTGACACGGGTCGGTGAAATCCGTGCCGCGATCGCAAACGGCAGCTACACCGTCGATGCCGATCGGCTTGCCGCAGCGATGCTGGCACTCGATGTGCCTGAGGCAAATGCGTGAGCAAGATTGCGCTCGATGCCATGGCGCAGGCCCACACAGCGCTCGACCTTGCGCTTGACGGCATGGACTCGCGCCAGATCGAGCGCGCCTGCGAACGGTTTCGCGCTGCGATTTTCGACGTGCGGGCAGTAGGAGCTTGGCGGACACAGCCCGAACTTGCACGGGAAGCAGCCGACATGCTCGGGCGCGTCGAACTTGCGCAGCAGCGCGTCAAAAATCTGACGCGAGAGACGCGTGAGCGCATCGCAACACTCGAATCCGTGCGCGGGCAAATCGGCTTGCATGTCTATGATCGCTGCGGTTCTGCCACGCGATAGGCGCTTGGCACGACGCTTGCTGAAGATCCCGAATAGCTGGGGGATCGGTCATGGTTTCAAACATTGCGGCGCAAAGCGCACAGGGTGCCGTTCATCGCGCAATCTACCACGCGTCATCGGTGACCGGCGTCGATTTCAAATATTTGTTCAATCAGGCGCGCGTCGAAAGCAGCCTGAACCCACAAGCAAAAGCGCGCACGTCGAGCGCAACCGGGCTTTATCAATTCATCGAACAAAGCTGGCTCGGCGTCGTTGCCAAACATGGCGACGAACACGGTCTCGGCTGGGCTGCGTCTGCAATTACGCGTGGCAGCGACGGGCGTTATCGTGTCGCCGATCCGGCAATGCGGACCGCGATCCTCGATCTGCGGCGCGACCCTGATGCTTCGGCGGCAATGGCTGCCGAATTTGCTGCCGATAACCGTGACCACCTCGAGAAGCGACTGGGGCACACAGTTGAGTCGGTTGACTTATACCTCGCTCACTTTCTTGGCGCGGGGGGCGCGACAAAGTTTCTGCGTCAGCTGAACGCAAATCCTGAAGCCTCGGCAGCCGCTGTGTTTCCGGCAGCAGCCCGGAGCAACCGTGCGGTCTTTTATAATGCCGACGGCACGGCGCGCAGTCTGACCGATGTCCGAGCGCGATTTGCGCGAAAGATCGATAGCACAACGCCATTTCGCGGTCGGGAATTTATCGAACAGCGTTTTGCATCAACGGAGATGCAACCAGCACATGACTCTCGAATATCAAAACCGAACGCCCAGGCCCGGCTTGCCTATCTGATGCTGGCATCACTCGGCGTTTCGGCATGATCCCAACGAGTACACAGTGGCGCATTTGGCTAAGCGCAAGCGGCAGCGCCATCCTGCCGATCGCGACGCTGGCGATTGTCGTCCTGATGGTCGTCCCCGTGCCGAGCATTGTTCTCGATATCGGCTTCATCGGCAATATCGCGCTCAGCCTTGCTGTTTTGATGATTGCGCTCAACGCCAAGCGCCCGCTTGATTTTTCTTCCTTTCCCACTGTCCTGTTATTCGCGACGCTTCTCCGCCTCGCGCTCAACGTGGCGTCGACGCGCGTCGTACTTGTCAGTGGCCACGAAGGACCTGGATCAGCGGGCCACGTCATCGAAGCGTTCGGCAAATTCCTGATCGGCGGCGACTGGGCGGTCGGGATTTTTGTTTTCCTCATCCTCATGATCATCAATCTGATCGTCATCACGAAGGGCGCAGGGCGGGTTTCCGAAGTATCGGCGCGCTTCACGCTCGACGCGCTGCCCGGCAAACAGATGGCAATCGATGCCGATCTCAATGCCGGCCTGATGACCGCAGACGAAGCCAAGCTGCGGCGGCAGGATGTCGCGACCGAAGCCGACTTCTACGGCTCGATGGATGGGGCTTCGAAATTCGTGAAAGGCGATGCAGTTGCCGGCGTGCTGATCCTCGTGATCAACATCATTGGCGGCATGACGCTTGGCATTTTGTCTCATGGCCTGAGCGCGGGCGAGGCCGCAAAAACCTACGTCCTGCTTGCCATCGGCGATGCGCTTGTGGCGCAAGTGCCTGCATTGCTGCTGTCGATTGCCGCTGCGGCCATCGTAACGCGCGTCAGCTCGACGCTCGATCTTGCCCGCCAGGTGACCAGTCAGTTCGGTACGGCCGGAACATGGGGTCCGGTCGGCGCGATCCTCGGCGTCCTCGGCTTGCTGCCGGGTATGCCACATTTCATTCTGCTGCCTGCTGCGATCGGATCAGGCGCGCTCGCATGGCGGCTCAGCCGCAAACCAGCGCCCGTTGAAATCATGCTGCCGCAACTTGCGCCGTCCAGCGCAATCGAGTGGGCCGATGTCCACGACAGCGCACCGCTCAGCCTCGACATCGGCTATGCCCTCGTCAACCTGGTCGACGAGCGCAAGGGCGCCCCTTTGATGGGGCGCATAACGGGCATCCGTCGGCAACTCTCGCGCGAACTCGGCTTCGTCGTGCCACTGGTCCGCGTCCGCGATGACTTGACGCTGCCGCCAAACCACTACCGGATTACGCTGTCAGGCATCGTCGTTGGCGAAGGTGAAGTCTTTCCGGACGATCTTCTGGCCCTCGATTCGGGCGATATCGAAGGCGTGGTCGAAGGTCGCGCCGTCAAGGACCCGACGTTCGGGCTGGATGCCCTGTGGATCACAGTCGCGCAGCGATCCGAAGCAATCGTCGCGGGCTATACGGTTGTCGATGCGCCGACGGTCATTGCAACGCATCTGAACCGGACAATCACAGCCGGGGCTGCCGATCTATTTGGCGTCGACGAAGCGCAAAAGCTGCTCGAAAGCTTGAAGGAGATCGCGCCGGAGCTGGTTAAAGGTCTTAGTCCGGCACCATTCACAGTCGCTGCAATCGGCGCACTTTGTCGCGGGTTGCTCGCCGAAGCGGTTCCACTCAAGGATTTTCGTCGCATTGCCGAAGCAATGATCGAATGCGCCGCGCATGCCGCAAACCCGCGCGCGCTGCTCGAAGCCGTGCGCGCACGGATCGGGGCACTGATCGTCCAGACAATTGTGCCCGCACAGATGCCGCTGCCAGCCATTACGCTGGCACCTGAGCTGGAGGGATTGCTGGCCGATGCCGTCCGCATCGCACCCGATGCGGCCCATCCGATCGAACCGGCACTGTCCTCGCGCGTGACCCAAGCGCTGTGCGAAGCTGCGGCGCCGATGCTCAATCTCGCCCGCAACTTTGCGATCGTGACGTCGCCATCGGCCCGACCAGCTCTTGCCCGCTTGTTGCGGCCGCATTTGCCCGAAACGCCGGTTCTCTCATTTCTCGAGATACCCGATGCGAAAGCAGTCGACGTCGTTGCCGTCGTCGGTCGCGCTGAAGCCATTCCGCATTTGCCCGAAGGACCTTATTGATGGCGCTCAGTGATCCCCAGACCGTTATCTACGACCGGCGCGGAAAAAGTGCCGCCGATGTCCTTGTCCGCGATCATATGCCGCTTGTTCGCAAGGTCGCCTGGCATGTTCATGGCCGCGTTTCATCAGCGATCGACGTCGAGGATTTGATCCAGACCGGGATGATTGCCCTCATCGAAGCAGCGCGATCCTATGAAGACCGTGGTCATGCCTTTTCGACATATGCGACCATGCGCGTTCGTGGCAGCATGATCGATGCCCTGCGGCGCGGGGCGGCGCAGGGTCGTGCTGCAATGGGCAAGCGTCGTGCGATCGCTGCGGCGCAAACGAAGTTCGAACAGACGCATGGCCGAGCACCCGTGGACGTCGAAATGGCTGAGGCACTCGGGCTTGATCTCGAAACCTATCAGGCCGATGCCGAAGCTGCCCGAGGTTTCCGTCATGAATCGATCGAAGATCTTTATTCGGATCATTCAATGTGGTTTGCCGATGTCGAGGACCGCGCCGACGACAAGCTCGAGCGAGCTCAGCTTCAGGACATTGTTGCAAGCGCTATCCGGCAATTGCCCGAACGCGAGGCTATGGTGCTGCAACTCTATTTCGTCGAAGAAATGAATCTCGATGAAATTGGCGAGACGCTCGGTGTCGGCGCCGCGCGCATATGTCAGATCAAGAAGAGCGCACTCGACAAGGTGCGCGCGCTGATATCAGACGAATAAGAGCCCCCGACGCGGTGGGCGCGCCGGAGGCTCTCGGTTTTCGGAACCGTCAGAGGGGGACCAGACCCTAAAAACGGCCCCAAACTCGTGACCGGTTTAGCCGCGGATCAGGCTCAGAACGCCCTGTTGCGACTGATTTGCCTGCGCGAGCATTGCTGTCGATGCCTGATTCAGGATCTGAGCCTTGGCAAGCTGCGTCGTTTCAGCCGAAAAATCGGCATCTTCGATCCGGCTGCGTGCTTCGGTCAGGTTGGTAACTGTCGACGTCAGGTTGCTGACTGTTGCTTCGAAACGGTTCTGCACTGCACCGAGGCCGGCACGGCTCGAGTTGACGGTGTCGATCGCCGTATCAAGCAGCCCGAGTGCTGTCGAAGCACCCGCTGCCGTCGAAAGATCGACAGCGGCAATGCCGAGGTCGGTCGTGTCGATGCCTGCAATAGCGAGCGTTACGGTATCGCCCGAGTTCATCCCCGTCTGGATGCTGAGCGCGGTTGCCGAGCCATCGACGAGCGCAGTGCCGTTGAACGTCGTCTTTGCAGCGACTTCGTTGACCTGACCGAGCAACTGTGTGACTTCGGCCTGGATCGCAGTGCGGTCGCTCGTGGAATTCGTCCCGTTTGCCGACTGGACGGCCAGTTCGCGCAAACGCTGCAGCATGTTGCCGACTTCGCCCATCGCGCCTTCAGCCGTCTGCGCCAGCGAAATGCCGTCGTTGGCATTGCGCATCGCCGCCGAAAGACCGCGAACCTGGCTGGTCATGCGGCTTGCGATCGCGAGGCCGGCTGCGTCGTCCTTCGCCGAATTGATGCGCTTGCCGGTCGACAACCGCTCCATTGCCGTGTTCAGGTTCATCGTCGCTTTGTTGATGCCATTCTGCGAGCGGATCGCGGCAACGTTCGTTCCGATATAAGTCATGATCTCAAATCCCTTTCCGTTGGCGGGCGGTCGGGAAAAGGTCCAGCGCCGCCACGAAGCCTTTAACGGCGCGCGGCGGGCGAGGTTTAACGGGGGCGAAAATGGCTGCGGGAGGTTTAGCCGCTCAGCCCCTGATCGCGCATCCCGCGCCAGACACGCAATGCTTGGACTGTTTCGGGAACATCATGGACCCGGACGAGCTGTGCGCCTTGCTCGGCAGCTTTGATGGCGACCGCGATCGATCCGCCCAGCCGCGCTTCGACCGGCGCTTCGTTCGACAAGGCCCCGATGAACCGCTTCCGGCTGGCACCGACGAGAACGGGACAACCGAGCCCATGGAAAAGCGAGAGTCCGTTCAGGATCGCCAGATTTGCCGAGACACCTTTGCCAAAGCCGATACCGGGATCAACGATGATACGGGCGCGGTCGATGCCAGCGTCTGCCAGTTGCTCGATGCGCACTTCGAGCCAGTCGTATGTTTCGAGCAAAGGATCCCCGGCTGCCGGGCCATCATGCAGCGTTTTTGCGGCATCGGGCGAATGCATGATAATCACGGGACACGTCCGGGCGACCATCAGCGCCAGCGCCTGCTTGTCGAAACACAGCGCCGATACGTCGTTGACGATCACTGCTCCGGCGGCAATCGCGGCTTCGATCACACTGGCCTTTCGGCTGTCGATGCTGACGGCCGCGCCGCCACGCGCCAGCCGCTCGATACCGGGCTGGGTGCGTTTGATCTCGTCGCCTTCCCAGACTGTCTTGGCACCGGGCCGTGTCGATTCGCCACCGACGTCGATGATGGCTGCCCCCGCTGTTTCCATCGCGAAACCGGCCGCTGCTGCCGCCTCGACGTCGCCGTCATGTTTGCCGCCATCCGAAAAACTGTCGGGCGTCATGTTGAGGATGCCCATGACTTGCGGTTGATCGAGCCTGATCGTCCTTTGTCCCAGCGCCAGCGGCGCACGCGGCGCTGTAATCCGCGCAATCACGGGATGTTCGTCCATCCGGTCGATGGGCACCAGCTTTGTCGAAACGCGTTTGCCGCCATCGAAGACAATGACCTCATAGGCCGAGAAAAACGCCATCCCGCCAGCGAGCCGCGCGACTTGCCCATCGAACCCGATCGGCGAGTCAACAAACGCAGTCGGTCGCAGGTAGGTCTTCATGCACCGACGCGCGCAAATACAGCACGCAATGAAGCAGGTGAGGCCTGAAACAGGACCCCGGCTGCGACCGCTTCAGGCGGCCAGAGCCATGATTGTGCCGGGTCGTCGCGCATAGCCCAATCGGGAAACATGCGATCCTCGACTGTCGTCTTGGCAAGTTGGACCACTTCGAGGTGCCGGTCATCCTGCTTGATCTTTTCGTATAGGCCGTCGATCGCGGGGCCGGGGCCTTCGAGCAGTTGGAGATACAAATCCTGTCGGCATATCAGGCAGCCTGTTATGCCGAGACGCGGATTGTTGCGCCGCGCCTGCACCAATATGCCGCCCAGCATGGCGTCATCGAAACCGAACGGCTGCGAGACATAAATGATTTGTGTAAGGCTCATGGGCATAGCCTATGCCAGCGCCAGCTTGCCGTCCATCACAGTGCATTCGCCAGGAGATATGTCTGGCGCAAACTATCGATGGGTTTCGCAACGCCGTCGACTTCGTGATGCCAGAACGTCCATCCGTTGCACGACGGCGCACCTTGAACTTGCGCGCCGAGTTTATGAATCGATGCGGCTTCGGCACCGATCGCGAGTGATCCGTCGGCACGCACGGTTGCGGTCCAGCGGCGTTTGGCATCGAACAGCTTCGTGCCTGGCGCAATCGATCCGGTTTCGACCAGCGTCCCGAACGCCACTTTGGGCTGTGCCTTGGGTGACATCATTGTCGTGACCGCACTTTCATCGAGCGGCAGTGCCGCTGCGATCCGCTCCTGCGCAACATCGACATAAGACGCATCGCGCTCGATCCCGATCCAGTGTCGTCCCAGTCGCCGTGCAACAGCGCCAGTCGTTCCCGTGCCGAAGAAAGGATCGAGGACAACATCGCCCGGCTTCGTGCAAGCAAGCAGGATGCGATAAAGCAAGGCCTCGGGCTTCTGCGTCGGATGCGCTTTCGTGCCGCCGCGCTTGATGCGCTCATTCCCGCCGCAAATCGGAAAAGACCAGTCCGATCGCATCTGAAGCTCGTCATTCAGCGACTTCATTGCGCGATAGTTGAACGTGTATTTCGACCCTTCGTCACGCGAAGCCCAGATCAGCGTTTCGTGCGCGTTGGTAAAACGCGTGCCCTTGAAATTGGGCATCGGATTGGTTTTGCACCAGACGACGTCGTTCAAAATCCAGAAGCCCGCATCCTGCAACCGTGATCCGACGCGGAAGATGTTATGATAGCTGCCAATCACCCACAGCGTGCCGTGCGGCTTCAGGATACGTCGCGCTTCGGCAAGCCACGCCGCGGTAAACGCGTCGTATGCCGCAAATGTCTCGAACTTGTCCCAATCGTTGTCCACCGCGTCGACGCGACCGCCCTCGGGCCGGAACAGATCGCCACCCAGCTGGAGATTATAGGGCGGATCGGCAAAGACCATGTCAACGCAGGCGTCGGGCAAGGCGGCCATCGCAGCGATGCAATCGTCCATGATAATCCGATCGACAGGCAGCGGCGCGAACGGCGGCGAGACCGGTTTCAGCTTTTCCATCACGCCCATGACTACGCCCCCAGTTGCAGCAGAGCATGGTGAGTCCGCGTGACTCTGCCGTCAAGCGCATAGTTAACAGAGATTCTTAACAAAGCTGTTAACCTATCGGGAACGAAACGAGTCTCCTACGATATCTAGGGGCGTTTTGGAGCCAGCGACTCAACCGATAGTATGTGGCGCAAAAGACTCAATCACCCAGAAAAACACACTCGCGAACGGGGCGGAAGCTCATCCGATGCAATGGCGTCACCCCGAGCTGCCGCAGCGCGTTGACATGAAACGCGGCACCATATCCCTTGTTCGTGTGCCAGCCATAGCCGGGATAATCGCGATCAGCCGCGATCATCAGCCGATCGCGATGCTCCTTTGCAATGATACTTGCAGCCGAGATGCAGGGATGGAGCGCATCGCCACCGATAACGGCTTCCGCGCGATATCGCCATTTCGGCAGGCAATTGCCGTCGACTAAAACGTACGTGGGTTCGTGCCCGAGCGCTTCGAC
>JANODH010000007.1:0-12580 GCA_031412595.1 Sphingomonas sp.
GATCCTGATGGTGATTTCGGACGGCGCGCCGGTCGACGATTCGACATTGTCAGTCAACAGCGGATCATATCTCGAAAAGCACCTCCGCCAGGTGATCGGCTGGATCGAAAACAAATCACCCGTGCAGCTGGTTGCGATCGGTATCGGCCACGACGTGACGCGCTATTATGCCAAAGCCGTAACGATCATGGATGCCGAGCAGCTGGGCGGGACGATGGTGGAGCAGCTGGCGGGATTGTTCGATCTCGACGACTAGGCCGCTTCGCTGACAAGCAGCTTGTCGATCTTGCGCCCGTCCATGTCCATGATTTCGAACTGATATCCGCCGAGCGCGAAATGATCGCCCACGCTCGGCAAGCGCTTGAATTCAGCCAGCGCGAGGCCCGCAACAGTCGCATAGTCACGGTCATCGGGCAGCGTGATGCCGATTTTTTCAGCCAGCGTGTCGGCTGGCAGCCACCCCGAAACAAGCAGGCTGCCGTCATGCCGTTCGACCAGCGGCGGATCGGTATCGTTATCATGGTCCGACGCGAAATCGCCGGCAATTGCCGCCAGCAGATCGGCAGGCGTCACAATCCCCTCCAAGTGACCGTATTCATCGTGAACCATGGCCATTGGTACGTCGGCGCGGCGCAGCGCTTCGAGCGCATCCATCGCATCGACTTGATCGGGAACGATCGGCGCGATCCTCATAAGGGCACGCAAATCGATATCCGCCCCATCAACGAGCTTGGCAACGATATCGCGCGCCTGGACAACACCGATAACTTTGTCGACCGATCCTTCGGCAACCAGCATGCGGCTGTGCGGCAGCGTACGCAGGACAGCGAGCAGCGTGTCGTGATCGGCGTCGGCGTCGATCCAGTCGATCTCGGTGCGCGGCGTCATCACTTCGCGCACGGGGCGATCGGCAAGGCGCACGACGCCTGAAATGATTGCGCGCTCGGATTCTTCGATAACACCAGATTTGCTGGCTTCAGCGACAATCAGGTGAAGTTCTTCTGCCGTGACATGGCTTTCCGATTCGCGGTTCATCCGCAGCAGACGAAAGATGAGCGCACTTGTCTGGTCGAGGAGCCAGACCACGGGCCCGGTCGCGAGCGACAACCAGACCATCGGGCGCGCGACGATTGCCGCAATCGGCTCGGGCGCACGCAAGGCAAATTGCTTGGGCACCAGTTCGCCCACGATCAGCGAGATATAGGTCGTCAGCCCGATTACGAGCGTAAACCCCAGAGTCGCGGCAAGCTCGGGATCGATTCCGAACATTGCGATTCTCTGCCCGGTCGGCCCGCCGAGGCTCGACCCCGAATAGGCGCCGGCAATGATGCCGATCAGCGTAATGCCGATCTGCACTGTCGACAGGAAACGTCCGGGATCGGCATGCAGCCCGAGCGCGATGCGCGCGCCGGTGCTCCCCTTTCGTGCCATCGCTTCGAGACGTGGCCGCCGCGCCGAAACAATCGCGAGCTCCGACATCGCAAAGACACCATTGAGCATGACGAGCGCCACGATGATCGCAACGTCGATCCACGGATAGGGTTGGAGGAGAGCGGATGGCGTCACGAGCGCCATCAGTAATGCGCAGTTTCTGTCGATTGCACAACAGGGAGATCATGAACGGTTCAAGCCGGATGCGGAACAATCGCTGACAGTCGCGGGTTCAATCGTGGAATAATCAAGGGAGCATAATATGATTTCGAAACTTACCAGCGCTGCGCTTATTGGTGGACTGCTTGTCACGACGGCTTGTGTAACGAACCCGGAGACAGGAAATCGCACGATTTCAAAGGCGGCGATCGGCGGCGTCGGTGGCGCAGCAGCAGGCTTGCTGCTTGGCGATCTTCTGGGCGGCCGGAACGATCGGACCGAAAAGATCGTCGGCGCCGGAATTGGTGCGCTCGCAGGCGCTGGGATCGGCGCCTATATGGACGCGCAAGAGCGCAAACTCCGCGCGCAGACGGCAGGGACCGATGTGCAAGTCATTCGCGATGGCGACAGTCTGTTGCTCAACATGCCGGCAGGCGTGACGTTCGCAACGAACCAATCGGCAATCCAGCCGCAGTTCCGATCGACGCTCGATCAAGTGGCGCAGACGCTGACGTCGTATGAAAAGACATATATCGATGTTTACGGCCACACCGATTCGACCGGAAACGACAGCATCAACCTACCGCTTTCGCGCGATCGTGCCCGTTCGGTTGCCGATTATCTTTCGTCGCGCGGTGTGCAATCGGCACGCGTGGCGACGCAAGGCTTCGGGGCGAGCCAGCCGGTCGCTGACAATACGACCGAGGCAGGCAAGCAGGCGAATCGTCGTGTCGAAATCAAGATCGTGCCGGTGCGCGAGTCAGATATGCGGAGCTAGCGCTTCGCAGCAAAAAAGTTTTTCAGTAACGCCGCCGATTCGGCCTCACCCAATCCAGTGGTGATGTCGGGTCGGTGGTGGCACGTCGGATGTGTGAACACGCGGGCACCATGTTCGACCGCACCGCCTTTAGGGTCGGCGGCTGCATAGTAGAGGCGGGCAATGCGGGCATGGGCAATCGCTCCGGCGCACATCGCGCAAGGCTCGAGCGTTACCCAAAGATCACAGTCTGTCAGCCGATCGGCGCCGAGCTTCAGACAAGCCGCGCGGATCGCTGCGATTTCGGCATGCGCGGTCGGATCATTGCCGATCCGTGTGGCGTTGGCGGCGCTTGCAATGAATTCACTGCCGCGCATTATAACCGCACCGACCGGAACTTCGCCGATCAGAGACGCCTGCCTCGCAATATCGAGCGCGCGGCGCATCGGTTCGGGGAGCGGGAACGGCATTCCGAGGGCTTAGACCACGACAGGCGGTTGACGAAAGCAGCGATTGGGATTAGGCGCGCCCTCTTTCCGAACCACAGAACATTCAGGATTATCATAATGTCGCGCATCTGCGAATTGACCGGCAAGGGTCGTATGGTTGGCAACAACGTCAGCCACGCCAACAACAAGACCAAGCGCACGTTTCTGCCGAATTTGCAAAATGTGACGCTGATGTCGGACACGATGGGTGAATCGGTAAAGTTGCGCGTCTCGACGCATGGACTGCGTTCGGTCGAGCATGTCGGCGGTTTGGACAACTGGCTCGCCAAGACCAGCGACGACAAACTTAGCCTGAAAGTGCGCCGTCTGAAGCGGGCGATCGCCAAGAAAGCCGTGGCGACCGCTGCTTAATCGAGTGCGAATTTGAGCAGCAACGTCCGCTGCCAGCGCATGTAATTATTGTCGGATACAAGCCAGATCACGGGTCTGCCGTCTTCGGTTGTCACGGAGATGCCTTCGAAGTTTTCGGCTATCGTCGGCGCTTTGAGTCGCGCAAGAATATTGCCCTGAAGCACGCTCCCCGGTGCATCTGCGATCCTCTCAATAATGCTCACTTCGGTTGTGAACAAACCCCACAGCGTAAAGCGCCGACTGAGAACCAAAAGGCGTCCATCGGGTAATTGCGCCACATCGGTTGGCGCGTAACCTGGCGTCGGCCGATATCCTATTTCTAACGACCGTGCCGCAGGATCGGTCGGATCGCGGTCGAGCAAGAATGCTTTTGCGAGGCCGGTCGCTGCCGATACGCTTTCGGCAATGATCAAAAACCGTCCGTCGGCCAACCGGACCATCGCTTCTGCACCGCGCTTGGGATGCCAGACAGCAATCTCAGGCGGAACGCGAACAGCAGTCGCAGACGTAAAGTCATCATTCGTGCGGCACACCGCGTTGCGCCATTCATAGGCGATCCACCACTGCTGGCGGGTGCCGTCATGTGTCAGCGCTTCGGTATCGTTGTCCGACTTGCGAAATACTCGGCCGCATCCTTCCGGTATCGGCGTGATCGATGCGTCGGATGCATTGCCGAACCGCCCAAGACGAAACCGCACGATCGTGCCACCGTCGCCCAGCGCGGTCACGTGGTTGCCGTTGACATCCATCGCCGACAAGCCCCCGAAGCTGCGGGTATCGCTTGTCAGAGACCAGCCCCCTTTGAAGGTGAGTGCGCCAAGTCGACGGCGCGTCGGGTCGGATGTGTCGAGTATGACAGGCCAACTGCTGATCTCGACACGCTGCTCTTTAACGGGCGTGATTAGCGCTGGCACAGAACCATCGACGCACTGGCCGAGCAACACCGGCAGCAGGAAAATATAGGGGCGACGCATCACTCGGCCTTTAGCGCCACAAACGTACCTGAACATTCCCTAACGATGATGTTCAGGATCGCGCCACGCGAATCAATCTACACCGGCTAAATCGAATTCAGAACCGCGTATCATCGCAAGCAAGGAGATGTTCGATGTTGAAGACCATGTTTCGCACGATTGCCGTCGCCACTGTTGCGTTGACCGGAATCGCGGCCACGCCTGCGTTGGCCGACGACCGGTATGAACGCGGCGATTATTATCGCGGTGGCTACGATCGCCAATATGATGATCGGCGTTATGATGACCGCCGCTACGATCGTGGTTACCGCAGCAACGGCTATTACAATGAGCGCGCTCAATATCGTCGCGATTATCGTCAGTGCCGCCGCAGCAGCGGAACGACTGGCACGATCCTCGGTGCTGTTGCCGGTGGATTGCTTGGTCGTGAGATCGGTCGTGGCGGGCGCTACAATGAGCCAAGCACGACGGGTCTGATCCTCGGCGCAGGCGCTGGTGCGCTTGCCGGTCGCGCCATCGATCGCGGCGGTAACTGCCGCTAAACGAATATCCTCGGGTCGCGTATCGAGGATTAGAGGCCGGGTCGGCACCTGATGGTGCCGGTCCGGCCTTGTCTTTGGGTGCTGGCGTCTTTGCCAACGGCTCCTTATCAGGCCTGCGATGGCTGTCGGACAAAATCACGGTATTACAAGGCGTCGCCTGCTGATCGGCGGCGGGGCAGGTGTTGGCCTTATTGTCGCGTGGGCGGCATGGCCACGCGTTTTTACCGATAATTTGGTCGCGGCGCCCGGTGAACATATTTTCAACAGCTTTATCAAAATCGGAATCGATGGACACGTGACGGTCGTCGTTCCGCAAGTCGAAATGGGTCAGGGTGTTTTCACGACACTGCCGCAGATCGCAGCGGACGAACTCGGTGCAGACTGGCGAACGGTCGCTGTCGAAGCTGCGCCAGCGAACCCGATTTATGCAAACGGCCTGCTTGCCGAGGAATGGTTTGGCACATCGCGTGGTGCCGAAATGGTCACTGGTGGTTCGACATCGGTGCGCAATTATGAGGCAATGTTGCGCGATGCCGGGGCCGCTGCGCGCGCATTACTTTGCAAAGCAGCAGCGCTGCGCTGGGATGCCGACTGGCAAGCCTGCGACACAGCAGCAGGCTTTGTTGTGCGTGGCAACGACCGGATGCGTTTCGGCGAAGTCGCGGCCGAAGCTGCTGTCCTAGAAGCGCCCGAAAGGATCGCCTGGCGCGTCGATCGCGACAATCGGCTGACGGGGCATTCGGTGCCGCGACTGGATTTGCCGGCAAAGGTCGATGGCTCGGTTAATTACGCTGCCGATGTCCGATTGCCCGACATGGTCTATGCTGCGATTGCGCAGGGGCCGCTGGGCGATACCCGCTTGAAGTCGGTTGATAAGGTCGCAGCGAACAAGATCACTGGCGTCTTGTCCGTGATCGAAACTGAGCGCTGGGTCGCGGCAGTCGCAACGAACTGGTGGGCTGCGGATCGTGCAATCGCGGCCATGCGTCCGAAGTTCGTAACGAGTGGCGTCCTTGCAAGCGATCGCAGCATCGGAAAAGCGCTCGATGCCGCATTCGATGAAGGCACGCGCATTGCCAGCGTCGGCGATGTCGGCGCCGCATTCCGAGGCGCGACGGTCGTTACGGCCGAATATCGCATCGGGCTTGCCGCGCATGCTGCTATCGAGCCGATGGCCGCGACGGCGCATATCGAAGGTGGGCGGATGCAGCTCTGGATCGGCACGCAAGTGCCGGGGCTGGCCGCAAAAGCAGCCGGCAAAGCGATCGGCGTGGCCGAGGACATGATTACCGTGCATCCGATGATGATCGGCGGTTCTTTCGGGCGCCGGTTCGAGGTCGAGATCGCGGCGCAAGTCGCTGTTCTCGCCCAGCGGCTGCAGCGACCGGTTCAACTGGTCTGGAGCCGCAGCGAAGATATGCGGCAGGATCGCTTTCGCCCCGCCGCTGTCGCGCGGATGACCGGGAAAGTCGGGCGGGCAGGGCAGATCGATGCCTGGCTGGCGAAAATCGCAGTGCCGGCAACGCTCGCCGAACTGCAAGCACGGGTCTGGGATGGCGAGCAACCCGATTCCGCGATGCGCGGCGCTTACGGCCAAAGCACGCCCGCTGCGGTTGCCGGTGCCGTGCCGCCTTACGCTATTCCCAATCTCGCGATCGATCATCACCCCGCTAATCTCGGCGTGCCGACGGGCGACTGGCGCGGGCGAGCGCATGGCCTCACGGCTTTTTTCACCGAATGTTTTATCGATGAGTTGGCCGCTGTGAGCGGCGTCGACCCATTTTCGGTGCGGATGGCAGCCTTGGGCGGAAACCCGCGCCTCGCGCAATGCTTGTCACGCGTGGCAGCGCAAGGCGGCTGGCAGGGCGGCGCCGTGGGTACGGGCCAAGGTCTCGCTTGCCACAGCATGGCCGATAGCCATATCGCCGTCTTCGCAGAGGCCGATTTCGGTGGCGTCGGCGGCAAAGTGCGGGTTACGCGGCTTGTCGCCGTTGTCGATTGCGGTCGGGTGATCAATCCCGACATCGTTAAACAACAGATTGCAGGTGGATTGATGTTTGGAATGGCAGCGGCGACGGGTGCGCCGGTGAAAATAGTGAACGGGCTTGCCGGGCCGACGCGGCTCGGGGCGCTTGGCCTGCCGCGTCTGGCTGATGCGCCGCGGATCGAAATCGAATTGCTGAACAGCGCCAATCCACCCGGCGGCGTCGGTGAACTCGCCGTGCCGCCTGCGGCTCCTGCGATTATGAATGCGCTTTATGCGCAATCGGGAAAGCGGTATCGCACCTTGCCGCTGGTCCGAGGATGATCATTCCGCCCGATCACCCGCCGATCGCGTCGCGCAAGATCGGCGTTTTGCTTGTCAATCTCGGCACACCTGATGCGCCTGATGCGCCAAGCGTGAAGCGCTATCTGCGTGAATTTCTGTCGGACCGGCGCGTGGTCGAACTGCCGTCATTCCTGTGGCAGCCGATCCTGCGTGGCGTGGTGCTGAACACGCGGCCAAAACAATCCGCCGAAGCTTATGAGCAAATCTGGATGAAGGACGGATCGCCACTCGAAGTCGTGACGCGCGATCAGGCAGCGGCGCTGGCCGGTTCGTTCGGTGAAGGCGTAACCGTCGATTATGCCATGCGGTACGGAAAGCCGTCGATCGGGGAGCGGCTGAAAGCATTGAAGGCGCTGGGCTGCGACCGGATTCTGGTTGCACCACTTTATCCGCAATATTCGAGCGCGACGACGGGAACGGTCAACGACAAGCTGTTCGAACAATTGCAGGACATGCGCTGGCAGCCTGCGCTGCGTACAATGCCGCCTTATCATGATGATCCGGTCTATATTGCGGCGCTCAAAAGCTCGATTGACGAAACGCTGGCTTCGATCGACTTCGAACCCGAAGCCATCGTTGCCAGCTTCCATTCGATGCCGCTCAGCACGCTGCTGAAAGGCGATCCCTATCATTGCCAGTGCCAGAAAACGGCGCGGTTGCTCGGCGAAGCGATGGGCCGCGAGCTTGTCGTCAGCTTTCAGTCCAAACTCGGCCGCGCAAAATGGCTCGAGCCATCGACGGAGTCGACGCTGGCGCGCCTTGCGGCCGAAGGCATGAAAAACATCGTTGTCGTCACACCGGGCTTTTCGGCAGACAATCTGGAAACGCTCGAGGAAATTGCGATCCGCGGCCGCGAAACTTTCGTCGAAGGTGGCGGCAAGGAAGTCGTGACTGTGCCGTGTCTGAACGCAAGCGATGTCGGGGTGGCGATGCTCCGCACTTTACTTGCGCGTGAACTTGAAGGCTGGGTGACGCCTGCTTAAGCTGCCTAAAAACAAGGGAGAAGGCAGTTGGCACGAATCGCAATCGTAACCGGGGGTACACGCGGCATTGGCGAGGCAATCAGCCTCGCGCTGAAAGACATGGGAATCACTGTTGCGGCGAATTATGCCGGCAATGACGCCAAGGCGAAGGCATTCTCCGATAACACCGGCATTGCCGTTTATCGCTGGGATGTGGGCGATCACCAAGCATGTATCGATGGCTGTGCCGCCGTCGAAGCTGCGCTCGGGCCGATTGACATCGTCGTCAACAATGCCGGGATTACGAGGGACGGCGTACTCGCCCGGATGAGTTTTGATGACTGGAACGACGTAATGCGCGTCAATCTGGGCGGCTGTTTCAACATGGCCAAAGCGACGTTCGGCGGGATGACGGCGCGCGGATGGGGCCGGGTCGTCAATATCGGTTCGATCAACGGACAGGCGGGGCAATATGGCCAGGTCAATTATGCCGCCGCGAAATCGGGTATCCACGGCTTTACCAAAGCGCTGGCGCAGGAAGGCGCGAAAAAGGGCGTGACCGTAAACGCAATCGCACCGGGCTATATCGATACGGACATGGTCGCGGCTGTGCCGCCTGCTGTGCTCGAAAAGATCGTCGCGAAAATCCCTGTCGGTCGCTTGGGTCAGGCAAGCGAAATCGCGCGCGGTGTTGCATTCTTCTGCTCAGAGGATGGCGGGTTCGTGACCGGTTCGACGTTGTCGATCAACGGCGGGCAGCATATGTATTGAGGCGTGTCGACAACGCCCTATCATCCCCCCGTCAAACGATCTGTGACGATTGCAGGGCATGAAACGTCAATTAGCCTAGAGCCTGTATTCTGGGATGCACTTCAGGCGGCTGCACGGGCAACGGGACTGCCGCTCAATGCGCTCGTCGCTCGTATCGACGTTGAACGCATCGCGGCCTCAAATCCACCCAACCTGGCGAGTGCGCTGCGCGTCTGGGCTTTATTGCATCGATGACACATCAGCGGCAACTTTCGATCGTTGAATATACCGACGCGCACGCGGAGGCATTCTACGACATCAACGCGCAATGGATCGATGCGATGTTCGTGCTCGAAAAGCATGACCGCGACGTCCTGAGCAATCCGCGAGGTCGCATTCTCGATCCGGGTGGCGTCATATTGCTGGTGGCGGCAGAGGGGCTGGGCATTATCGGCGCCTGCGCGCTGATGAAAACGAATGGCGATGCTTTCGAGCTGACCAAAATGGGCGTGCGGGAAGCGGCACGCGGGTTGAAGGCCGGCGAATTTTTGCTGCAAGCCATGATCGGGCGGGCAATCACGCTGCCGGTGCAAACGCTTTACCTCCTGACACACCACAGCTGCGAAGCGGCTATCCATCTTTATGAGAAGAACGGCTTTGTGCACGATGCTGCGATCATGCAAACTTATGGCGCGACCTACGCTCGGTGCGATGTCGCCATGTCATATCCGATGCCGCGCAAATAAATGAAATCGAAGGTTGCATGTTGCGCCACGTGCGCCCCATCATGGTGCCGTGCTTAGACAATATGAATTAGTGGAGCGGGTCAAAAGCTACGATCCCGAAGCAGACGAAGCGCTGCTGAACCGCGCATACGTCTTTTCGATGCAAATGCACGGCAGCCAGCTGCGCGCCTCGGGCGATCCTTATTTCAGCCACCCGATCGAAGTGGCCGGGATCCTGACCGATCTTCATCTCGACGACGAGACGATCGCAACGGCAATTCTGCACGATACGATCGAAGACACGCTGACGACGCATGACGAAATTGTCGCGAAATTCGGCCCGTCGGTCGGAAGGCTTGTCGATGGCGTTACGAAGCTGTCGAGGATCGAAGCGCAAACCGAAAACGAGCGTGCGGCGGAAAATCTGCGAAAGTTCCTGCTTGCGATGTCGGACGATATTCGTGTGCTTCTGGTCAAGCTGGCGGACCGGCTGCACAATATGCGGACGCTCCACTTCATCGGCGATCCGGTAAAGCGGCGGCGCATCGCCAAGGAAACGATGGATATCTATGCGCCGCTTGCCGAGCGCATCGGCATGTATGAATTCATGAATGAAATGCAGACGCTAGCCTTCCGCGAACTGGAGCCCGACGCCTATGCTTCGATTTCCAAGCGTCTCGACCAGTTGCACGAAGGCGGCGGCGATCAGATTGCGCGGATCGGTTCTGGCTTGAAGCTGATGCTGAGCCGCGCTGGCGTCGAGGCCGATATTTCGGGACGTGAAAAACATCCCTTTTCGATCTGGAAAAAAATGGCGGAACGCCACATCAGCTTCGAGCAACTGTCGGATGTGATGGCGTTTCGCGCGATCGTGCCCGATGCCGAAGCCTGTTACGCAGCTCTCGGGCTGATCCATCGCCGCTGGCCGATGGTACCCGGGCGCTTCAAGGATTACATCTCGACGCCGAAGCGCAATGGCTATCGATCGCTGCACACTTCGGTGATCCATTCGGAAAAAATGCGGATCGAGATCCAGATCCGGTCGTCCGAAATGCACGCGCAGGCCGAATATGGGTTGGCCTCGCACTGGACCTACAAGCAGGGTCAGAAGCGCCCCGATGTCCCGTCACGCTGGATCGACGATCTCGTCGAAATCCTCGATAATGCCGATACGGCCGAAGAACTGCTCGAGCATACCCGCATGGCGATGTATCAGGATCGCATATTTGCCTTCACGCCGAAGGGCGAACTGTTCCAGCTGCCAAAAGGGGCGACGCCAGTCGACTTCGCTTATGCCGTGCATACGAAATTGGGCAATGAAGCAGTCGGCGCGAAGGTGAATGGCCGTGTTGTCCCGCTGCGGACACAAATCGAAAATGGTGATCAGGTCCAGATCCTGAAATCGAAAGCGCAGGAGCCGCAGCCCACATGGCTGAACTTTGTCGCCACAGGCAAAGCGCGCGCCGCGATCCGGCGGTTCGTTCGCAACAAGGAACTGGGCGAAAACGTCGTTCTCGGACGCAAGATTTACGACGAGATCGTCACGCGATTGCCCGCGCAATTAGGAACAGGCGCAATGGCGGCAGCACTCAAACGGCTGAAGTTGGCGGATGAATCCGCTCTCATGGAAGCAGTGGCACGACAAAAGCTGACTGATGCGCAAGTTATGGAGGCACTCATGCCAGGCTCGGCCGGGGCAGACGTCGCCACGCTACCACCGCAGCGCGAAGCGATTTCGATCAAGGGGCTGACGCCGGGTGTTGCGTTTCACCTTGCAGATTGCTGTCATCCGGTGCCGGGCGACCGCATTGTCGGTTTGCGCCGCGAGGACGAAGCGATTGTCGTTCACGCGATCGATTGCGCGGAACTGGCCGACGGCGTCGATGCCGATTGGGTCGATCTTGCGTGGGGCGACGGATCGGATGGTGCATCCGCGCGGCTGTGCATCGTCTTGAAGAACGAGCCAGGCGCGCTCGGCGTGATGGCCGGAATTTTCGGTGGTCATCAGGCTAATATTCTCAATCTCAAATTGGAAAACCGCGACGCCAGTTTCCATACGTTCCGCGTCGATCTCGAAGTTCATGACGTGCAACACATGATGCGGATCATTGCCGCCTTGCGCGCTGCCGATGTCGTGAGCTCGGCCGAACGAATTTGAGTCATCGTCCTGCAACAGTGCGGTTGCAGCGCGTTTGAAAAGGAGTTCGCTAATGATCCGCGTCGACCGCCGCCAACTGATTACAACTGCTGCATTCGGGCTTGGTGGCCTTATGCTTCCGGGCGGTGCTGCGATAGCGCAAGCCCTGCTCGGCGCGACTGGTTTTACCCATAATGTTGCTTCGGGCGAGCCGGGGCCGGATTCGGTCCTGCTGTGGACACGTTATGTCGGTGCGACGGGCGGGCCATCGAAAGTGCGCGTCGAGATTGCCGAGAGCCGAGATTTTGCGAGGGTCGTCGGCGGTGGTGAAATGGTGACCGGCCCATGGCGGGATCATACCGTCAAGATCACTGTTGATGGTCTTGCGCCCGGCCGCTGGCACTGGTTCCGCTTCGTTGGTCCCGATGGCAGCATTTCGCCGATCGGGCGGACGAAAACGCTTCCTGTGGGCAAGGCCGCGCGCTTCAATATCGCGGTATTTTCATGCTCCAACCTCGGTTTCGGCGAGTTCAATGCATACGGCCATGCGGCCGCGCGCGACGACATCGACATGACACTGCACATGGGCGACTATATTTATGAATACAGCCGCGGCGGCTACGACGGCGGTGCGGAGTTTGCAAAACGCATGTTTCCCGCGGGCGAAATCCTTACGCTTGCGGACTATAGAATGCGCTATGCAAGCTATCGTGCCGACCCGCAGCTGCAGGCGCTTCACGCTGCATTCCCGATGATCCCGAATACGGACGATCATGAAGGGACAAATGACATGTGGGAAGGTGGCGCGCAGAACCATCAACCCGATGAAGGCGACTGGACCAACCGCAAGAACGTCGCGATGCAAGTGTGGCGCGAATGGCTGCCGGTCGGCGAGCAGCCATGGAAGGCGTATGAAATCGGCGATCTGGCAACCTATTACCGGACCGATACGCG
>JANODH010000008.1:0-11354 GCA_031412595.1 Sphingomonas sp.
TTCGGCAGCTCAGGTTCAGACAGGTAGGTCAATTTCGGCCGCACCAAGCGCAACTTCGCCACGGGCCAGCGCCAGGCGAAAAAGTCCGCGCGTCGTCCCAAAGCTTTCCGAAAGTAAACTTACGGGTTCCGCTCCGACATAATTTCGTCGTAAATTCGACGGGCAGTGGGGCCGCGACCGACGCAAACCTGCCCGATTACTGTGGTATGGCTAATCCCACATCGGCTAGCTGGTGCCCAGAAGAGGACTCGAACCTCCACGACCTTGCGATCGCCAGCACCTGAAGCTGGTGCGTCTACCAATTCCGCCATCTGGGCACGGGGTAGGCGCAGGCTCCTATGAGTGCGGGGTGTAAGTGTCAACGGTTGCAGCGCCGCAGCGGGAGACAGTCTGTTCGTTGCCGGCTGCAAACGCTGCTGCTTAACAGCGGACTGCGGGATTTGGCGAAAGTGTCATCGGTTGCGGCAACGGTATCGACGCTAATCAGCTAAGCACGCACAAGCATTGTGAACGGATGACGTCGTTTCATGCCATCGTTTCTTGCTGATAAAAATAATGGTGCCGCCTAGGTGACTCGAACACCTGACCCCCGCATTACGAATGCGATGCTCTACCGGCTGAGCTAAGGCGGCTCTCGGCTATTCGGGGCGGATAACAGCGAACATTCGTAACGGCAAGCAGAACACTGATTAACGGCTTGGTAACCAACCTGCGAGCATAGCGAAAGCGACCAGAATCGACCCAGGATTGATCAAATGGACCGGATGCGCGATTTCGCCACTGACGACGAGCATGAAGGCGGCGACAATGATTATGCTGTCGACGCACCGGCCGCCATCGGCACAGACGAGCGGCGCATGCATGTTCGCGCCTATAACCACTGGGTTTCTCTGCTCAACGGCCGCACGCTCCCGTCCATCGAAGATTTGAATCCTGAAGAACTGACTGATTTTGGACCCAATAGCGTCCTGCTCGATTTTACCAGTGGTGCCGAAAATCCGTCAATTGCCTACCTTGGTGCCAAGCTTAGCCGTGAATGCGGTTTTGACGAGGAACCGCAAACCGTTTCAGACGTGCCGGCACGGTCGCTGCTTTCGCGATTGACGGATCATTATCTCCAGATCATCGCCAATCGTGCGCCCATCGGCTTCGAGGCGGAATTCGAAAGCACGAGCGGGCTCAACACAGTTTATCGCGGTATCTTGATGCCACTGTCGACGGACGACGATACAATCGACTTCGTCTATGGCGTGATCAACTGGAAAGAAGTTGCCAGCAACGCGCAAACTGATGCGCTGTCGATGGAACTTAATGGCGCCTTGTCGACGCAGTCACCGCGACCGACAATGCCGGTTTGGGCCGATGGCCCCAACGCATTAGAAGAGCTGCCTGTCCAGGCGAAACGTCCCGAAATTCTGGATGAGGATTTAGGGAGCGAGGTCGACACTTTCAAACCTATTCCCGATCCCGTGGGTGTCGGTCTTGCCGACTGGTTGGCGACCGCACGCGCAAGCGCCGAGTTACTGCATCATGCCGATAGCCGCGGGCGCACGGCGCTCTATCAGGCGCTGGGCCATGCCTATGATTTCGCACTCCTTGCCGATGTCCGCCGCGATGATTATCTCGAATTGCTTGCTGACAGTGGCATTGTCGGACAAGAACGCGCCCCGATGACGCCGCTTGTAAAGCTCGTCTTCGGTACGAATTACGACAAGACCCGCCTCACCGAATTTGCCGCCGCACTATCGTATGGCAAACGCCACGGCCTGCCGCACGGCGGGATGCGTGTTTTCCTCGAACAATATCCCGGCGGCTTGAAAGCCATTGTTGCTGCCGATCGGCGCGAGCGTCGCCCCGAAGGAAAGCTGCCCAAGTCCGATCTGGCGCGCGACGCTGCCCGCGCGCTGGAAACGCAAGCAGTGCTGACGCTTCCGGGTGAAGACGAATTCGTCGTCCTTGTGGCACGCCGCATCGATGGCGAACGTGTCGGTATCATCGGTGTGGTTCCCGACGACAAAGCATTGATGGACCGTGCCATTCGCGCGATCTCGGGATAAAGTTTCAACACGAATTGCCGTTGAGCTTGGCCGAACGGGCGCGCATACGGGCGCTTAAGAAGGACCAACGGAAGAGCTCATGGCTACCGCACGCAAATCCAAGCCCGCTCCTAAAAATCTTGCCAATCTGCTAACCAACGGCGCTCTCCCTGGCGAAACCGATGGCTTGACGCGTGCCGACAAAGCCGCGGCAGCAGCGCTCGCCCAAAAAGCACTCGAACATCCCAAGCGCCCGGCAATACTCGCCGAAACGGGCCATGATGCGCGCGGGCGGCGGATCATGCGCATTGCGATTGCAAACGATGACATGCCGTTTCTTGTCGATTCGGTCGCAGCAACAATCGCTGCGCATCACATTCCGACCAATCGAATTCTCCACCCTGTGCTCGACGACGGACAACCGACGTCGCTGATCTATCTCGAAACTGATCGGCCAGACGCGAAAGCACGCAAGGCCTTGCTCGACGACATCGAAACAAACTTGGGTCATGTTCGCGCAGCCGTCGCCGATTGGTCGGCAATGCGTTCGGCACTGAGAGCAGACGCCGCCGCTTTGGGCGCAACCGGTGGCGCTGCGCTGCTGAACTGGCTGCTCGATCGCGATGTGACCCTGCTGGGTTCTGCCCATTTCGACAGTGCCGGTAAAATGACGAAAGCGCTCGGCATTGCCAGACGCGACAGCAGTCGGCTGCTTTCGGAAGAAGCGCGGGCGCGTGCGTCGGTTTGGTTGTCAAAACATCCTGGGCCGCTGATCGTAAAATCAAATTTCATTTCAACCGTGCATCGGCGTGCACCACTCGATCTTTTCATCGTGAAGACCGATGCGGGCATGACTGTCCACGCTGGCCTTTGGACCAGTGCCGCGCTGGCCGCAGCACCCGACGTCATACCCGTCTTGCAAGCGCGCCTTGCCATGCTGCTGGAGAAATATGATTTCTCGCCAAACGGTCACGCTGGCAAAGCCTTGTCACACGCGCTGACGTCACTTCCCCGCGATTTGCTGGTGAGCATTTCGCCGGAAACGCTCGAAAATCTGGCGCTCACAGCAATGTCGCTTGCCGACCGTCCGCGTCCCGAACTTGTGCTCGTCGAAGACGCGCTCGATCGCCATCTCTTCGCTTTTGTCTGGCTTCCTCACGACGATCTTTCGACTGCACGCCGCGTCGCAATTGCCCGTTTGCTCGCCAAAGCTGCGGACGCCGAACTGCTCAGCTGGTCCGTGACGATGGGTGACAGCGGCGTCGCGCTGATCCGCTATACGTTTGATCGCCGTCGATCCGGCCGCGACCCCGATTGTGATGCTCTCCGCCTGCAAATCGCAGCGATGGTGCGGGGGTGGGAGCCTTCGGTCGAAGCAGCGCTTGCCAAAGTTGGCGATGCAGGCCGGGCTGCACGGCTTGCAATTCGCTACGCCGCTGCTTTCCCGATCCCGTATCGCAGCGGAGCAGGGCCCGAAGAAGCAGCACTCGACATTGCGCGGATCCACGGCCTTGTGGATGACGCTGCGCGCAGTGTTCGCCTCTATCGAAACAGTGAAGATGGCGCGCAACGGCTGCGGCTGAAACTCTATAGTCTCGTCCCCGTTATCCTATCGGATGCGGTTCCGGCGCTCGAGAATTTTGGCTTTCGCGTTGTCGAGGAAATGTCGACCGAACTGTCGGGCAATCTTGGCCACATGCACCGGTTCGTGCTCGATCTGCCGCAGGGACGCGCATCAGACGTCCTTGCTCGCGCGGCTATCATCGAAAGCGCAATCGCAGCGACAGTTGCAGGCGCTGCCGAAAACGACCGGTTCAACGAGCTTTTGATTTCAGCAGAACTCGGCCCGCGCGATCTTATCCTGTTTCGCGCGCTTTTCCGATACCTGCGCCAGACGGGCATGGCTTATAGTCTTGTAACGGTCGTCGATGCTTTGCGCCGTCAGCCCGCGCTTGCCCGTGCGATTGTCGCGCTCTTTGCCGCCAATCACGACAGCGCCAGTCGGCATAGCGCCGAGGACGCCGAACGACAAATCGAGCGCGGGCTGACGGCGGTTGAAACGATCGACGACGATCGCATCTTGCGTCGTCTGCGCAGTGTCGTCCGCGCAACGCTGCGAACCAATTTCTTTTCGCCCGCTGCTGCGGAAGCAATTGCCTTCAAGCTCGACAGCGCGCTTGTGCCCGGTTTGCCCGTACCTGTGCCGTGGCGCGAAATCTGGGTTTATTCGCCGCGTTTGGAAGGGATACATTTGCGCGCAGGGCCTGTCGCACGCGGTGGCCTGCGCTGGTCGGACCGGCGCGACGATTTCCGCACTGAGATTCTCGGGCTGATGAAAGCGCAACGCGTAAAGAACGCTGTGATCGTGCCGACGGGTGCCAAGGGCGGCTTTTATCCCAAGCTGCTGCCCGACCCGACGATAGATCGCGCCGGCTGGCTTGCCGAAGGCACTGAAAGCTACCGCATCTTTATCCGGACGCTGCTGTCAGTCACGGACAACATCGTCGATGGCAAAGCCATCCATCCCGATCATGTCGTGATCCACGACGGCGAAGATCCTTATTTCGTGGTGGCGGCCGACAAGGGCACTGCAACCTTTTCCGATATCGCCAACGCCATTGCGCTTGAGAATGATTTCTGGCTGGGCGATGCCTTCGCCAGCGGCGGTTCGGTGGGCTATGACCACAAAGCAATGGGCATCACGGCCAAAGGCGCGTGGTTATCGGTGCAGCGTCACTTCGCCGAAGCCGGTATCGACGTTCAGAGCGCGCCGGTCCGCGTCGTTGGTTGCGGCGATATGTCGGGCGACGTGTTCGGTAACGGAATGCTTCTGTCTAAGTCGCTGAAAATCACGGCAGCGTTTGACCACCGCCATATCTTTATCGATCCCGATCCCGATCCTGCGAAAAGCTGGGAAGAACGTGCACGCCTGTTCGCGCTGCCACGCTCGTCGTGGATGGATTATAATCCGAGCCTGATTTCGAAAGGCGGCGGCGTGTTTGCGCGTACGGACAAATCGATCAAATTGTCGAAGGAAGTGCGTGCGACGCTTGGCGTGACAGACCCAGAACTCGATCCCACCGCGCTCATCACCGCAATTCTCAAAAGCCCCGCTGATCTTATCTGGTTCGGCGGCATCGGTACTTACGTCAAAGCAGCAAGCGAAGCGCATAGCGCAGTCGGCGATCCCGCGAATGACGGTCTGCGCGTAAATGCCGAGGAGCTACGCGCCAAAGTCATTGGTGAGGGTGCCAATCTCGGCGTCACACAGGCTGCGCGAATAGCGTTCGGCTTGCGCGGGGGCCGGATCAACACCGATTTCATCGACAATTCGGCCGGCGTCGATTGTTCGGATAATGAAGTGAACATCAAGATCGCACTGAATGCTGAAGTTGCCAGCGGCGCACTGACAATGGCGAACCGCAACAAGCTGCTTGTCAAAATGACTGATGCCGTGGCCGAACTCGTGCTTGAGGATAACCGGCTGCAGACGCTGGCTCTGTCGATCGCGCAGCGCGGCGGCGCCAACGCTGTGCCCTCGCATATCCGGCTCATCGAAACCTTCGAAGCGGCCAAGAAGCTTGACCGCGCCGTCGAAGGGCTCGCCCCCAATGACATGCTTGTCCGGCGCGCACAGGACGGGCTTGGCCTCACCCGGCCCGAACTCGCCGTGCTGCTTTCAACCGCAAAACTGACGCTTCAGGATGCAATCGAACACAGCGATATTTCGCAAGACCCCGCCATGGTCGACGATCTGCTTGCCGGTTTTCCGCCAGCCATGGTCAAGGGACACCGCATAGCGATCGAAAAGCACCAGCTGCGTGGGCAAATTGTCGCCACGAAAACCGCAAATCGCCTGATCAACCGCCTCGGCCTCATTCACCCCTTCGAATTGGCCGAGGAAGAAGGCGCATCGCTTGGCGACATTGCGGCTTCGTTCGTGATCGTCGAGCGACTTTTCGCGCTCGGTCCGCTATGGGAAGCCATCGACAATGCCGAGGTTACGGAAGGTGCGCGGCTGATGCTTTTCGAACAGGTTGCCATGGAAGCCCGCGCCCAAATGGCCGATCTGCTGCGCAATGCTGTTGCCGGGCGATCCGTCGGCGATACGATTACGGCACTTTCGCCCGGCGTCTCGCGCCTCGCCGCCCAACTCGACGGCTTGCTGCAAGACGAAGCGCGCGCTCAGGCCAGTGATTTTGCCCGTCGCCTTAGCGAGGCTGGCGCACCGTCAAAGCTGGTCGATAAAGTTGTGCGGCTGGCCGAGATGGATGGTGCAATCGGGCTGGCGGCGCTCGGTAACCGCACAAACACGGACGAACTCGAACTCACCCGTGCTTTCGTCACGCTTGGCGCAGCACTCGGGCTTGACTGGGCTCAGGGTGTCGCGATGCGTCAGTCGCCCACCGATCCGTGGGAACGATTGCTGATTTCCGGCCTCGCGCGGGATTTCGAAACGATTCGCCTCGAATTCCTTGCCCGCAATGCGAACGATCCCGAAGCACGCGTTGCGGCCTGGCTGGAATCACAAAGCGCTCGGATCGCACAATTCCGCGCGCTCATCGATCGGGCGCGGATGGTTGCAGTGCCGTCGGGTGCAATGCTCGCCCAGATCGCAGGCCAAGCGCGGGTTCTGCTCAGCCGTTAAGCCGCCAGAAACGGCCACGTTGCAACCAGCGCCCAAAGGAAGCTGCCGCCCGCAATCCCGCCTGCCAGCAGGCGCGAACCGTGGAGCCGCGTCCACAACAGGAAACCCGTCAGGCTCATCGCAATCAGCGCGCCCGCAATCGTATCGATCAACAGCACCCAGGCCACGCCGACGCCCGAACCTTTGTGCAGATTCTTGATTGCGGCAAGCACGCCAAGATCTTCGCGCTTCACTGAAACATTGGGTGCCCCGGGGACATATTCGACTGTGACTTTTGTATCCGGCAGTGTGAACGTCCGTGTCCATTTTTCGCTGGGGGGCAGCACTACACCCATGAAGCGCTCTTCCTGCTTTTTCTTGCCGCGCTCAGCTGGCGGCTCGCGGCCTTCGACCGGGAGATTCAATGCGCTTTGCGCCCATTTCCCCATGGCATCGGAATCAGCAAACTGACCAGAGCGGACTGCAACATCCATCTGCGAGACTTCGACTGGCTTGGGCGTTTCAATCTTCATGATATTGCGATGGTTCAGCAAAAACCCGCCGCTGCCCATCAGCAGGAAAAGCAAAGCGCCCCAAAACCCGGTCCACGCGTGAATTCGCTTCAGCCACTGGAGCACGGTCGCGCGCTGCCAATATTTAGGCATGAACAAAAGCCCGGACTGGTTGAGCGACATTTTTAACCTCTCGGCATGATTCCTGCGAACCATGTGTTGCAATTGCGAATGGTTATCAATACGAAAAATCAAATCTGCGAATGACTCGCAGTAGTTGTGGGGATTTTTATGCGTCGCTTACCAAGCCTGATTTCACTTCTTCTGGTGTCAACTGCGACAGTCGCGAAGGCCGAGGAAGTGACGATCGATGGCCAGGCAATCATTATCACTGGCAGTATCGAAGGGTACCGCGCCGTCGATACGACGAGCGGCACCAAGACCAACACACCAATCCTCGACGTCCCACAAACAATAAACGTCATTACCGACGAACAATTGCGCGATCAGGCAATCCGGTCGGTTGCGGATCTGGTTCGGTTGCTGCCCGGCATTTCGGCCGGACAAGGCGAAGGGCACCGTGACCAGATCACCCTGCGCGGCAACAACTCGACAGCCGACTTTTTCATCGATGGCCTTCGCGACGACGTCCAGTATTTTCGCAGCTTCTACAATATCGACCGTGTCGAAGTGCACAAAGGCCCCAATGCAATGGTATTCGGCCGAGGGGGCGGTGGTGGCGTGATCAACCGCGCGACAAAAGGCGCGCTGATCGGCGAAAACCAAGTGCAGGCCACAGGCTCGGTCGACAGCTTTGGCAGCTGGTATGGCGCCGTCGACGGCAACGTTGGCATCGGCAGCAACGCCGCGCTCAGGCTCAATGGCTTTTACGAAACGCTCGATAACCATCGTGATTTCTTTGACGGAACACGCTTCGGTATCAATCCGACTGTCGCAGCGCGCATCGGCGACGCGGCCCGGTTGCAACTGGGCTATGAATATGTGCGCGATGATCGGGTCGTCGATCGCGGCATACCATCGGCTTTCGCCGGAAGCATCGCTGCACCTGCTGGGCCACTTGCTGGCTATCGCGACACTTTCTTCGGCGTGCCTGGCGTCAACACAGCGGATTTCGACGCGCACATGGTTCGCTTCCGCAGCGAAGTCGATCTCGCAACGGGCCTGACTTGGTCGACGCAAGCGCTTTATGGCGATTACGACAAAGCCTACACCAACGCTTTTGCAGCAACGGCGGTGTCGAGTGCGGGCCTTGTCAGTGTCGAGGCGTATCAAGACTTGACGACGCGCAAAAGTTTCATTGGCCAGACCAATTTCGAATGGCGCGGTAATACCGGTGCGATCGACCATGTCGTTCTGTTCGGCGCCGAATATACGCACCAAAACAGCACAAGCGAACGCATCAACGGCTTTTTCCCGACGCTCGCAGCCCCACTTAACCGGCGCGTCGCGGTCAGCATTTCACCGACGCCCATTATCCCCGCGCCGACGTTTATTGCCGGCAATGTCACGGGCGCGGGCAATCGTCAGATCCAAAGCAACGTCGATCAATGGTCATTCTATCTTCAAGATCAGATCGGCATCACCGACTTCATCGATGTCATCGCCGGCATCCGGTACGACCGACTAAAAATCGGGGTCGACAGTGTTTTTGCCGCTTCCAGCGTTGAACGCACTGATAGTCTGTTGAGCCCGCGCCTTGGCCTTGTGCTGAAGCCCGTGCGGCAAGCATCGCTTTATGCCAGCTGGTCGAAATCGTTCCTGCCGCAATCGGGCGACCAGTTCCTCACATTCGATGCCACCAATGCGAACCTCGAGCCCGAAGCCTTCGACAACTACGAGCTCGGCGCGAAATGGGACATCAAGCCCGGCCTTTCGCTCGCCGCAGCAATTTACCGGCTCGATCGCACTAATACGCGCGCCACAGGTCCAACGCCGGGGACAGTCGTCTTGACAGGGAGCCAGCGCACCGAGGGCTACGAAATAAGCCTCGTCGGCAAAGTCACGCCGAATTGGCAGACTGCAATTGCGTTTGCCCATACCGAGGCTGAAATCAGTGCATCCACAACCGCTGCCCCCGCAGGTCGCGCTGTGGGTCAAGTGCCACGCAATCAGTTCTCATTGTGGAACCGCTACGATTTCAACGACCGGATCGGCGCGGGCCTCGGCATCTCGCATCAATCGAGCCAGTTCGCTTCGATCAGCAACGTAACGCGCTTGCCTGCTTATACGCGCGTCGATGCTGCGCTGTTCGTCAAGCTTTCAGATCAATTCAGCGCGCAGCTGAACGTCGAAAACATCGGAAATGTTACGTATTTCCCCTATGCGCATAACGACAACAATATTTCGCCAGGCGCACCGCGCAATGCGCGCCTGACGATCACGACCAAATTCTGAATGCAAAACGGACCTGAATGCCGGGGCACTCAGGTCCGTTTTTATATTACCGAACGAACCAATGTTACGCTTTGGCTTTGGCATTGCACTTAGCGAGCGCTGCTTCGTCGAATGCCACTGCACCGACTGTGAAGCTGGTGAGCCTGCCGACTTTGCGAGCCGCCTGTGCGCAGACGATAGCCGGACGCGATGTCGCATTCGTTGCCGTGCATCCAGCATCGCTGCAGCGCCACAACACGCCATCGGCGATTACTGTTGCGTCGCTCGACGCCGCTACGGGAACTGCACGGTAAGCAGGCGACTGCGCGAGCACCGGCGCGACACTAAATGCAGCGAATGCAGCTGTTGCGATGACTTTGGAAAAAAATGCCATGGGGAGGCCTTTCGATTAGGTTGCGAATCACTACCTAATGGAATAGGTTTCGAGTTGCAACATAAAACTTATATGGCGTTTGCATGACGCTGAAATTACGATAGGCTACGCGCAGGATGGGAATGCTGAAGGAAAATCTCCGCGAACTGGCGGATTGCGCGCTTCCGGCAGCGCTCGAAGCGATGGGTGAACGCTGGTCGTTCCTCATTCTGCGCGCGGCGTTCAACGGCTTGCATCATTTCGAGGAATTTCAATCGACGCTCGGTATCGCGCGTAACATTCTGGCAAACCGCTTGGGCCGGTTGGTCGATCACGACATTTTGTCGCGCGAGGCCATGGCCGATGATCGCCGCAAGGTCGAATATCGCCTGACGCAAAAAGGCGCTGAACTGCTGCCGGCCATGCTTGCCCTACGCCAATGGGGCGAGCGATGGGAATCAGGTGTGCCCTCGACGCCAGTGCTGGTCGACGAGCGCGATAACCAGCCCATTCGCGCGATCGAAATCTTGTCGCATGACGGCCGTGTGCTGACGCTGAAGGATCTATGCTGGGCCCATGCCGAGGATATCCGGCCGCTCGAAACCGTGAAGCTTCACGCTGTCGCCTAACGCGACGCGCTGACCCGCCAAATCCGGTTGCCGACGTCATCGGCAACCAGAAGTCCGCCTGCCTTGTCAACGATAACCCCCACGGGCCGCCCCTGTGCCTTGCCGTCCTTATCCAGAAATCCGGTGAGGACATCGCGCATGGCACCGCTCGGGTAGCCATTGGCCCCGAAGGGCACGAACGCGACTTTATAGCCGGACACAGGCACGCGGTTCCATGAGCCATGTTGGCCGACGAACATGCCGTTCTGAAACGGGCCGAGCGATCCGAATGTAAGGCCGAGCGATGCTGTATGCGGCCCCAGCGCGTAATCGGGGCGCTTGGTATATTGCAGCAAGTCGGGCCGTGGCTCGACGCGCTTGTCCTCATAGCCGCCCCAGTAGGTATAGGGCCAGCCGTAGAAACCGCCGAATTCCACGCGCGTCATATAATCAGGCGCGAGGTCGGACCCCAGCATGTCGCGCTCGTTGACGGCCGTCCACAATGCCTTGGTCGTCGGCTCCCACGCCATGCCGACCGGGTTGCGCAGCCCGCTTGCGAAGATCCGCATGGTTCTGGCGTCGATAGAAACTTCGAGAATATTGGCGCGGTGATCCTCGGCTTCCATGCCCCGCTCGCCGATATTCGATGCCGAACCGACCGCGACGTAGAGGTATTTGCCGTCCTCGCTTGCGACGATATTTTTCGACCAGTGATTACCCCCGCCCGGAAGTTTGACGATCTCGGTAGGCTTGGCAGTAATAGCAGTCTCGCCGGTCACATACGGAAAGGCCCAGACGGCGTCG
>JANODH010000009.1:0-2000 GCA_031412595.1 Sphingomonas sp.
CTTTGGCGCATCCAGGATCGTCTGTGGCAGGATCAGGCCATAAGCAGCGACGACAGCGACATCAGCGTTCAGTGCCGCAAATGACGATTGTTCAGCCGGATTGCGCAATGAAGCGGGATGGCGCACTTCGATGCCCATTGCTTCGGCGCGCTGCTGAACGGGCGAAGCCGTGACCGATTTGCCCCGCCCCGCGCGACGCGGCGGCTGCGTGTAAACCATGGCGACTTTGTGCCCGGCGGCGACAAGAGCATTGAGGGTCGGAACGGCAAATTCGGGCGTTCCCATAAAGACGATGCGCATTCCTCTCCGAACGGCTTTTGTTTTGCGCCGTCAAGCCTTAGCACGATTGCATGGCGTCTCCTGAAATCGAAGCATTGTCGCAAGCGCTCGCCCGGTTGCCAGGTCTAGGCCCACGGTCGGCGCGCCGCGCTGTGCTGCATCTGCTCAAAAAACGCGAAGGGGCACTGGTCCCGCTGCTCCGTGCGCTCGAACGTGTCGATGAGCGGCTTGCCGAATGCGGTGTCTGCGGCAACATCGATACGACGAACCCTTGCAGCGTTTGTGCAGACCAGCGCCGGGATGACCGTTCGATCGCTGTCGTCGAGGAAGTTGCCGATCTGTGGGCGCTTGAGCGGTCTCGGCTTTTTCCGGGGCGCTTTCATGTGCTTGGTGGGCGATTGTCCGCTCTCGACGGAGTCAGGCCCGAGGATCTGACGATCGACCGCCTCATCGCCCGCGTCGCTGCTGGTGGCGTCGATGAAATCGTGCTTGCCATGAACGCCACGCTCGAAGGGCAGACGACAGCGCATTACATTGCCGACCGGCTTGAAACCTATCCAGTGCGCATCACGCAGCTGGCGCATGGGCTGCCGGTCGGTGGCGAGCTCGATTATCTCGACGACGGCACCTTGGCGCAGGCGTTGCGCGCGCGGCGGCCAGTGGCTTGACGCACCGACATCGGCTTCATACCTAAAAGAGATGGCAATTCTTACGATCCTCGAAGCACCGGATCCCCGGCTGCGCGTCATCTCGAGACCCGTCGACGCAGTTGACGACGAACTGCGCGCGCTTGTCGCAGATATGTTTGAAACGATGTATGACGCGCCGGGCATCGGACTTGCTGCTATCCAGGTCGGCGTCCCCCAGCGTGTTCTTGTCATCGATCTTCAGGAAGAAGAAGGCGAGGATGGTAAACCGATCCGCGAGCCGCGCGTGTTCATCAATCCCGAAATCATTGATCCCGACGACGACTGGACCATCTACAACGAAGGCTGCCTATCGGTTCCCGATCAATATGCCGAAGTCGAACGCCCGGCTTCGTGTCGCGCGCGCTGGATCGACCTTGACGGCAAGCAGCATGATGAGCGCATCGAAGGGATGCTCGCGACCTGTCTACAGCACGAAATGGACCATCTCGAAGGGATACTGTTCATCGATCACCTCTCGCGGCTGAAGCGCGATATGATCCTGCGCAAACTCGCGAAGCTCAAGAAAGCGGCTTAATAGCCGCGCACGAGATCGACCTGATGCAGCAGCGGTTCGCCGCGCTGCCAGCGGTTCAGGTTGTCGAGAAACCGCGCCGCCGATCGCAGATACATTTTTTCCTGCGCCCGGCCTGACAAATGCATCGTGATATGCGCGTTCGGGACGGCCCAGAGCGCATGCTCGGGCGGCAGCGGTTCGGGCGTCATCACATCGAGGAAGGCATGCGCGATCGATTTTGACGTCAAGGCGTCGATCAGTGCTGCCTGATCCACCACCGAGCCGCGCGCGATATTGATCAGCGTTGCCGACGGTTTCATTGCCGCGAGTTCAGCCACGCCGATCATGGCGTCGGTTTCTGCGGTGGCCGGGACGGCGAGGATCACCCAGTCATATTCGCCGAGCTTCGCACGCCACTGATCGGGACCGAATTCGCCAGCACCCGGCGTCCGCCGCACGGTTGTGACTTCGACATCGAAGGCCTCAAGGCGCGACTTTATCAGTCCGCCTATCGCGCC
>JANODH010000010.1:0-3188 GCA_031412595.1 Sphingomonas sp.
TGCATTGAGCACCGAATGCTCGACGCCTTCCTTTTCAAGGTATTCGCTAAGCAATTCGGATTTTTCGATGCTGACTGTACCGACCAGAACCGGCTGACCTTTCTCAGCCTTTTCGCGCACCGAAATCGCAATCGCGCCGAATTTGTCCTGCGTGTTTTTGTAAAATTCGTCCTGCTCGTCGACACGCAGCACCGGCACGTTGGTCGGGATCGATACGACATTCATTTTGTAGATATCGAAGAATTCGGCGGCTTCGGTCGCGGCGGTGCCCGTCATTCCCGATAATTTCGGGTACATGCGGAAAAAATTCTGGAACGTGATCGACGCCATCGTCTGATTCTCGGGCTCGATCTCGACGCCTTCCTTGGCTTCGACCGCCTGGTGCAAGCCATCGGACCAGCGCCGCCCATCCATCATGCGGCCGGTAAATTCATCGATGATGATGACCTTGCCTTCCTTGACGATGTAGTCGGTATCGCGCTTGAACATGACGTTGGCACGCAGCGCCTGATTCAGGTGATGCACGACTTGCGTGTTCTCGAAGTCGTAAAGGTTGGCACCTTCGAGCAGCCCGGCCGCTTCAAGCATCCGCTCGACCTTTTCGGTGCCGTCCTCGGTCAGAATGATGGTTTTCTGCTTTTCGTCCATGTCGTAATCGAACGGGACGAGTTGGCTGACGACGGCGTGAACCTGCTTGTATAATTCGGACTTGTCGTCGGTCGGGCCGGAAATGATCAGTGGCGTCCGCGCTTCGTCGATCAAAATCGAATCGACTTCGTCGACGATCGCAAAGCCGAAGGGGCGCTGCACCATTTGCCCGCGTTCGTATTTCATATTGTCGCGCAGATAATCGAAGCCGAATTCGTTGTTCGTGCCATAAGTGATATCGGCATAATAGGCCGCGCGGCGTTCCTGATCCGAAATATTCGGCACGATCACGCCGACGCTCAGTCCCAGAAACTTATAGACCTGCCCCATCCATTCGGCGTCGCGCCGTGCCAGATAGTCGTTGACCGTGACGACGTGAACGCCCGTTCCAGGCAGCGCATTCAGATAACAGGCAAGTGTCGCGACCAACGTCTTGCCTTCTCCCGTGCGCATCTCGGCGATTTCGCCGCGGTGGAGGACGATCCCGCCAATCATCTGCACGTCATAATGGCGCTGGCCAAGCACGCGCACAGCGGCCTCACGAACGGTAGCGAATGCTTCGGGGAGCAGGCTGTCGAGTTTTTCGCCCTCCTCTAGCCGCGCGCGGAACAGCACAGTCTGGTTCGCCAGCTCAGCATCGGTCATCGCCGACACAGTGCTTTCGAAGCCATTGATTTTATTGACCAAGCCGCCGAGCGACTTGACGTAACGATCGTTCGACGATCCGAAAATAGCCTTGGCAATACCGCCCAGCATAGGGAATTCCTGAATTTTGAAATGAGGTCGTCACCTCGGACTTGATCCGGGGTCCAGCTAAATTAGCGGAAATGACGGAAAACTAGGTGCGCAAACGCCCAGCGTAGAGGGGCACAGCGATCACAGGTGCGTTTTCAACAAACGCAGCCACCAAAACATCGCGCACCGCAGGAAGCAAAACCAACGGCCGCCGCCCCGCCGCCGCTCCCGCAGCCCGCGCCGCGACGACGTCGACCAACCGGCTCACCTGTTCGACCGGAACTGCGGCCGCCCGCACAGGCGCAACGCCTGCAGCAAACGCCGACAGCAAAGCAGAAAGGAGGAGGATTAGGCGCATTCGTGATCGATATAGGGCGGGAGAGTTGAAAGGTCCATAATTTCCCTTTCGCTCACGAAAGGCGCTCAAGACTTTTGCCAGCAATGGTCTTCGCGCTAAGGGCACTGGATGTCCACTTCGCCCCTCGCCACAGCCTTTCCCACGCTCGCCACAATCACGGGCGTCACACCGCGCATTTCGCGCGCGGGGTACAAGACCTGGGATCGCTGCGACCTGACCTTTGTCGAACTCGCACCTGCCACATCGGTCGCCGGGGTTACAACGCAGAGCAGATGCCCCTCGCCCGAAGTCGAGTGGTGCCGTGCCGCACTCACCCTCGGCCACGCCCGCGCCCTCGTCGTCAATGCGGGCAATGCCAATGCTTTCACGGGAAAGCGGGGACGCCAAGCCGTCGAAGCCATTGCCGCACGCGTTGCCAACCACCTGTCCTGCCAGCCGTCGGACGTCTTCGTTGCATCGACTGGCGTCATTGGCGTCCCGCTGCCGATCGACAAAGCCGAGGCGGGGCTCACCGCTGCATTCGCTGCGTCGCCCTGCTCATGGGAGGACGCGACGAATGCCATCGGCACGACCGACACATTCCCCAAAGCCGCGCAGACGCAAGCGATCGTCGGCGGCAAAACGGTGACGCTGGTTGGGATCATCAAAGGCAGCGGCATGATCGCACCCGACATGGCGACGATGCTGGGCTTCATTTTCACCGACGCCGCCGTCGCACCTGCTTTCCTGCAATCCCTGCTCACCGCTGCCACGCGCGAGACATTCAACTGCATCACGGTCGATAGTGACACGTCGACGAGTGACACGGTTCTTGCTTTCGCAACAGGCGCCGCGAACCTGCTCACCGGACATGACGACCCCGGCGCCGATGCATTTCAGGCGGCGCTGACCGATCTCTGTCGCCAGCTTGCCCAACTTGTCGTTCGCGATGGCGAAGGCGCGACCAAGTTCATCACTGTGGCCGTCACCGGCGCGGAGTCCGACAAAAGCGCGCATCGCATTGCCATGAGCATCGCCAATTCGCCGCTTGTCAAAA
Source organism: Sphingomonas sp. (assembly GCA_031412595.1). Classification (GTDB taxonomy): domain Bacteria; phylum Pseudomonadota; class Alphaproteobacteria; order Sphingomonadales; family Sphingomonadaceae; genus Sphingomonas_O. The sequence goes on from JANODH010000010.1 coordinate 2,778, forward strand.
CAGCTATTGCGGGGGAGGACGCCAATTGGGGTCGCATCGTCATGGCCGTCGGCAAAGCAGGCGAACCCGCCGACCGCGACACATTATCGATCAGCTTCGGCGGCGTGCAGGTCGCCGCCAACGGGCTGGTCGTCGACGGCTATGACGAGGCCCCAGTCGCCGCGCATCTCAAAGGCCGCGAAATCGACGTCAGTGTCGATATTGGCCTCGGCGACGGTCGCGCGACCGTTTGGACCTGCGATCTCACACACGGCTACATCAGCATCAACGCCGATTATCGCAGCTAGGCGAGTTCACTTTCTAGCCAGCCCTTCAGCTGTGACTTCGGTGCAGCGCCAACTTTGGTCGCGGCGGGTGCGCCATTTTTGAACAGGATCATCGTCGGGATGCCGCGCACGCCATATTTGCTCG
>JANODH010000011.1:0-2857 GCA_031412595.1 Sphingomonas sp.
GCACGCCATGTAGCGCGTTATGAAACGCCGGCTGCTGTCATGTTTGTCGATGTAAATGCGCTGAAAGCCATAAACGATGCGCATGGGCACCAGGCGGGGGACGCCGCGCTGATCCACGTGGCGGCCATCCTGACGCGCGAGTTGCGGGCGACCGATGTCGTTGCGCGGATTGGCGGCGATGAATTCGGACTGCTTCTCGATCACCTTGATGACGAGGCCGCAGCCGCAAAAGCGGCGTCGCTGGTCACAGTGCTTGGCAGCGAGCCGCTCGATCTCGGTGCCCGGCAGCTTGCGGTTGGCCTCTCGATCGGGCTGACGATGATCCGCAAGGGTGATAGCGTCGATGCGATTCTCGCGCGCGCCGATACCGACATGTATGCCGCAAAAGCTGCTCAGCGCTCGCTGAGATAATAGCGGTCGCGCGGCGTCAAGTCGTCGGCGAGATCGTAGACGATCGGCTGGCCAGTCGGGATTTCGAGGCCACTGATTTCTGCATCCGATATGCCCGACAAATGCTTGACGAGCGCGCGCAGCGAATTGCCGTGTGCTGAAATGACGATGCGTTTGCCCGCGCGGAGTTCCGGCGCAATCCGCGCTTCCCAATAAGGGAGCACGCGCGCGATCGTATCTTTCAGGCTTTCGGCGTTGGGGATGGCGATCCCGGCGTAGCGACGGTCCGTCGACAAATCATATTCGCTCCCTGTTTCGAGCGGCGGCGGCGGCGTATCGAAACTGCGCCGCCAGATCTTGACCTGATCCTCGCCATGCTTTGCGGCGGTCTCGGCTTTGTCGAGGCCCGTCAGCCCGCCATAATGACGTTCGTTGAGGCGCCAGTCTTTCTCGACTGGCAGCCAGAGCCGCCCCATGGCTTCGAGCGCACGATTCAGCGTCTTGATCGCCCGTGATTGCAGCGAGCTGAAGCACATGTCGAAATCCATGCCTTTGTTCGTCAGCAATTCGCCTGCCGCACGTGCCTCGCCGACACCCCGGTCAGTCAGATCGACGTCCCACCAGCCGGTAAATCGGTTTTCGAGATTCCAGGTCGATTGGCCGTGACGGATGAGAACGAGTGTTGGCATGGGCAGGCAGCCTCCTGAAGGATGTGACGCATTTAGGACGGTTCTGTTTTCAATGTAAGTTGGCTATGCCCGCGCCATGAAAATCCGACTTGTTGCTTTGCTTAGCCTTATACTTGCGTCCGCACCGGCGCACGCTTGGTGGGAATATGGTCACGAAACCACCGCGGCAATCGCTTATGCCAATGTGAAGCCTAACACGCGGGCAGCGATCGACCGGCTGTTGCGCCAGAGCCGGACGCTCGACACGCCGACCTGTCCCGCGCGGACGCTTGAGCAGGCAAGCGTCTGGGCGGACTGCGTTAAGCAGCCGGCCCTGCGCGAACGCTTCAGTTATGCGTTCAGCTGGCATTACCAGAATGTCGATGTTTGCAAGCCGTTCGACTTGGCTGCGGCGTGCAAAGACGGGCACTGCGTATCGGCACAGATCACGCGAAATGCCAAATTGCTGGCCGACAAAACGCTGCCAGTGCGCGAACGCGTGACGGCACTTGCGTTTCTCACGCATTTCGTCGGCGATCTGCATATGCCGCTTCATGCCGGTGACCGTAGCGATCGCGGCGGCAACGACCTGAAAGCGGCCTACGGCATCTTTGCTGGATCGCGGACCAATCTGCACAGCGTGTGGGACGGCTATCTGGCCGAGCGCGCGATTTCAACGCCGCCAGCACTTGCCGCCGAAACCACGCCGGACATGGCAGCAGGAACCGTGACTGACTGGAGCCGCGAGAACTGGCAGATTTCGAAGGATGCGGCTTACGGGATGGCGCTCGGCGATCCCTGTGGTCCCGTGCCTGCGCGCGCTGTTCTCGACGATGCCAAGATCGCTGCGCTGGTGCCCGTCGTCCGCTTGCAGATTGCGCGCGGTGGCATGCGCCTCGCGCGGTTGCTCGACGAAGCATTCGCCCCGACGCCTACGCCTGCATCGCCCCGGCGTTGACGATCGGCTGAGTATCGCGTTCGCTGCACAGCACGACCATCAGGTTGGATACCATCGCCGCGCGGCGTTCGTCATCCAGTTCGACCACTTTCTTTTCGGACAGCATGTCGAGCGCCATTTCCACCATGCCAACGGCGCCTTCGACCAGCGTCTTGCGTGCCGCAACAACGGCTTCGGCTTGTTGCCGCCGCAGCATGGCGCCGGCAATTTCCTGTGCGTAAGCAAGGTGCGTGAAGCCGCATTCGTCGACCGTGATCCCGGCAACGCTCAGCCGCTCGATCAGTTCGGCGCGCAATTCGATGCCGACCTGATCGTGATTGCCGCGCAGCGTGACTTCCTGATGCGTGAAATCGTCATAGGGATAGCGGGACCCGATCGTGCGCACGGCGGCTTCGATCTGGACCATCACGAACGCTTTGTAATCGTCGACATCGAACAGCGCCTGCGCTGTGTCGGTCACGCGCCAGACGACTTGTGCCGCCATTTCGATCGGATTGCCGCGCAGGTCGTTGACTTTGATCTTGTCCGAAATCAGGTTGTTCGCACGCGCCGAAATCTTGTGCTTGGCAAAAAACGGCAGCACCCAGCGCAGGCCTGTCGCCCGGTCTGTGCCTTTATAACTGCCGAACAGCGTGATCGCGGCAGCCTGATTGGGCTGGAGCATGTAAAAGCCCGGAACGATCAGCAGAAATGCAACGAGCCCAATCAGCAGCATGGAAGGATCGCCGCCCGTACTTGCCAGCCAGTTCATCCCGAAAAACATCAGTGCAAGCGCGCCGAGCAACAGCAGCAGCATGAGATAACCACTCGACGTCGTTGCCACGACTTCGCGGCTCGCATT
>JANODH010000012.1:0-4958 GCA_031412595.1 Sphingomonas sp.
CAAAGTCGCCGCGCGCATCGCCGATGTGCAGGTCAGCGACCGTTCGATGATCTGGAACACTGATCTGATCGAGACACTGGAACTCGACAACATGCTCCCGCAAGCCGTCGTCACCATGCACTCGGCAAGCAACCGCCACGAAAGCCGTGGCGCCCACATGCATGAATCATTCCCCGATCGCGACGACGCCGGCTGGATGAAGCACACGCTCGCCTGGCGCGAAGGCGCCCAAGTCGCCATCGATTACCGCCCCGTGCACGATTACACGCTGACCGACGAGATCGAGTATATCAAACCGAAAGCGCGGGTTTATTAGGGAGAGCTTGGGTCTTTAGCGCGACATTCGGCACATTTATCCTGACGGCCCTGATCGTTGAATTGACGCCGGGACCTAACATGGCGTGGCTCATTGTTACGAGTGCGAGCCAAGGCAAGCGTCCAGGATTTGCCGCCGTTTCGGGCATCGCTCTCGGCCTTGCAATCATCGGTGCTGTAGCGGCGGCAGGTTTGGCTCAGCTTGCCACGGCCAGTCCGATTGTTTTTGATATACTTGCTTATGCCGGCGTGATTTACCTGCTTTGGCTTGCCGCAATGGCGTGGCGCGAAGCCAGCATGCGCAGCAACGACCTTCCACCCGTCGCGCAACCGCTCGGGTCATGGTTCCGCCACGGCCTGTCGCTGAACCTGCTAAATCCAAAGGCACTGGTGTTTTTCATTTCCGTCCTGCCGACGTTTGTTGTCGGTGGCAGGTCGGCTACAGCTCAACTCGTCGTCCTCACGGCAACTTATGTGACGATCGCAACTGTTATTCATGCCGGGCTTGTCGCTGTTGCGGGGCATGCCCATAACTGGCTGGTGCAGGGCAGCCGTGCCGAAACGGCCGGGCGAACCGGTGCTGTGATGCTTGTTTGCACGGCGCTTTGGCTCCTGATTTCGCTTAAGCAGCCCTTTGGCTAACCCTCAGAACTTCGGACACGCCCATGACCATTTTCGACCAAGCCAAAGCCCGTGCCGACGCCGTCGCGCCAGCGCCTGCCGACACACCCGTGGCCGCCGCAGCTACGGCATTCGGGTTCGGGCTGCTGGTCATCTTCATCTACTTTGCGCTGACCTGGCTCGGCGCGCCTTATTGGGCGGCGTGGCTCGGGGCTGCGCTCGCGGATGGCGCGATTGCTTATGGCGATTGCCTGCTCGGCTGGAACCGGCACCGCGCCGAATATAAGGAAGCGCTGGCCGAACTGAAGCTGACCGCGCCGCCGCGTTCAATGCACTAGAAACGCAGCCCCATTTCGCCGAGTAGGCCCGGAATGCGTTCCTTGAATGGGAAAAACCCCTTGGTCGCATGCGGCCAGAATGCACTGTCCCAATCGCGGCGAACCCGCACCAGCGCTAGCCCCGCTGCGCGGATCGCCGGTTCGATCGTGGCCAAAGCATCGGCAACCGGCCCGACCGGCGCATAGGCCGTTACGACGACTTTCGCGTTTGCTGCCTCAGCCGCCGCAATTACGGCCTCGGCCTCGAGCGCCCCGCTTGCCGTTTTACAATTGAAATATTTCCCCGCCCGTTCGCGTGCGTCCTCGGTCGCCCCCGTCACGAACGCCGTTGCTTTGTCGCCCCAAGGCCAGCCATGAACCGACGGCACCGCAAACACCGCCCGCACCGCCATGTCCTTGGCAAACAGGCTTTCGGGGTTCAGATCCTCGCCCGTCAGCAGCAACAGGGCCGGCGTCCGCGGATCGATCGTCGGGAGCGCTGCCAATGGCGTGGCCTTGGGGATGGGCGCTTCAGTCAGTGGCACCGCTTCACGCGCCAACCCCTTGGGCGAAAACCGCCCGCCGGTATAACGCGCGATATTGTCCGCGGTCGCCAGATAGGTTTTACCAGCCGTCTGCAACCCCGCCACCCAGCGCCACGACAGCGTGTTCGACGCCGGATCGGCATCGACCAGATGGCGCATGAAAAAATCGGCCCCAAGCGTCCACGGCAGTTTCAGCGTGAAGATCCAGATCGAGGCAAACCACATGCGCGCATGGTTATGCAGATAGCCGGTCTCGACCAGCTCGCGCGCCCAATCGTCGAAGCCTTCGATGCCGGTTGCGCCTGCTTCGGCAGAAGCAACGACTTTCATCAAGCCGCTGCCGCGCTCGATGGCATCCCGCTCGTTCACGAACCGCGCCCAGACTTCGGGACGCATTTCGAGCCAGCCTTTCCAATAGGTCCGCCATAGCACTTCCTGTACGAACTTTTCGGCAACCGCACCCGAATGCCGCGCCAGCACAGCGGTCACGACTTCTTCCTCGGTTACCAGCCGGTGGCGCACATATGGCGACAGCACCGAGACATTGCTGCGCGCGTCCGGCCCATGATCGGCATTGCGCCCGTCTGTATAAATCCGCCCGGCACGCGGCACGAAATCAGTGAGCCGCGCAAGCCCCGCGCTACGGGTCGGCGTGAACGTCATATCGTTTCCAACAGCCGCTCATCGGCAATCCGCTTCTGCCAAAGCGCAGGGGCGGTTTTGTGCACCGACTCGCCCGTCGCATCGACCGCAACCGTCACGGGCATATCCTCGACCGTGAATTCGTAGATCGCTTCCATGCCGAGGTCTTCGAAACCGACCACGCGCGATGCCTTGATCGCCCGCGATACGAGATAGGCCGCACCACCGACCGCCATCAGATAGGCTGCCTTGTGTTTGCGGATCGCATCGATCCCGGCGGGTCCACGTTCGGCTTTGCCGACCATGGCGATCAGGCCGGTTTCCGCCAGCATCATCTCGGTGAACTTGTCCATGCGAGTGGCCGTGGTGGGGCCAGCGGGGCCGACCACTTCATCGCCCACGGGATCGACCGGGCCGACATAATAAATCGTCCGGCCCCTGAACGACACCGGCAGCGGTTCACCTCTGCCCAGCATGTCTTGAATGCGCTTGTGTGCGGCGTCGCGCCCGGTGAGCATCTTGCCATTCAAAAGCAAGCGGTCCCCCGGCTTCCAGCTCGCGACGATCGCAGGTGTCAGCGTATCGAGATCGACGCGGATCGCCGCCTTGTCGGGCGTCCAGTTCACGTCGGGCCATTCGCTTAGTTTCGGCGGTTCGAGAAACACCGGCCCGTCCCCTCGCAGCGTGAAATGCGCATGGCGCGTCGCGGCGCAATTGGGGATCATCGCAACCGGCTTCGAAGCCGCATGCGTCGGCCAGCTTTCGATTTTCACATCGAGAATCGTCGCCAGCCCGCCCAGCCCTTGCGCGCCGATGCCGAGTGCATTGACGCGGTCGAAAATCTCGATGCGCAGCCGTTCGGTGTCGGTCGCGGGGCCGCGTGCTTTGAGCGACGCCATGTCGATGTCGCCCATCAGGCTTTCCTTGGCAAGGATCATGGCTTTTTCCGCCGTACCCCCAATGCCGATGCCGAGCATCCCCGGGGGGCACCAGCCTGCGCCCATTTTCGGGATTTGCTCGATCACCCAATCGACGATGCTGTCGCTCGGGTTCAGCATCGCGAACTTGCTTTTGTTTTCGGAACCGCCGCCTTTCGCCGCAACCGTCACTTCGACTGTGCTGCCGGGGACCATCTCGACGTTCACCACCGACGGCGTGTTATCCTTGGTATTGACGCGACTGAACGCGGGATCGGCAACGATCGACGCGCGCAGCTTGTTTTCGGGATAAAGATAAGCGCCACGCACGCCTTCATCGATTACTTCCTGGAGGCTCCGGTGCGACTCCAGCCGGCAATCCTGCCCCCATTTCACAAAGACCGTGACGATGCCGGTGTCCTGACAGATCGGCCGGTGTCCTTCGGCGCACATGCGGCTGTTCGTCAGGATCTGCGCAATCGCGTCCTTGGCAGCAGGCCCCTGCTCGACTTCATAGGCCACACCGAGCGCGCGGATATAATCCATCGGATGGAAATAGCTGATGAACTGCAGCGCGTCGGCAACGCTCTCGATGAGGTCAGATTCGCGGATTGTGATGGTCATGCTAAGCCTAAGAAAGGAAACTGTGCAGCGCTTAAGCGCCTGATTGCTGGCGCTCAAGCACTGCGCGCGTGCCCGACGATCTACGCAGCCACAATCGGCAACTGCCGTATCCGCTTGCCTGTCACGGCGAACAGCGCATTGACGAGTGCAGGCGTTGCCGGCGGCAGGCCGGGTTCGCCGATGCCGCCCATTTTCGCGCCGCTTTCGATGAAATGGACGTCGATCGCGCTCGGGCTGTCGGCCAGTTTCAGAATCGGATAATTGTCGAAATTCGATTGCACCACCGCACCTTTTTCGAGCGTGATCTGTTCGCCGATCGCCGAAGATAATCCCATGATGATGCCGCCTTCGATCTGTCCTGCGGCGTTGCGCGGGTTCACGGTCGTGCCGCAATCGACCACGGCCCAGACCTTGCCGACTTTGGGGCGGCCGTCCGCTCCGATCGATGCTTCGACGACATGCGCCGCGATCGTTCCGAAACTTTCGACGATTGCAATACCGCGGCCGACGCCTTCGGGCAGGGGCGTGCCCCATCCGGCGCGCTTGGCGACCGTTTCGAGCACAAGTCGCTGGCGTGATCCCGGCGCGAGCTGATCGCGGCGATATTCGAACGGGTCTTTGCCCGCTGCGTGCGCGAGTTCGTCGACGAAGCTTTCATTGAAAAAGCCGTGCTGGCTGGCGTTCACCGACCGCCAATAGGCATTGACCTGGTTCGAGATATATTCGTGGTGCCGTGCTTCGACCGTGGCGATCTCGGAGGGGACCTTGGCTTCGGCCCCGGCATCGTCCATCTGCGCATAATCGGACGCCCAGGCCGCGATCTTGCCGTCCTTGTCGAGGCCTGCCTGCAACCGCGCCGACACCTGCGGGCGATAGGCCCCCTGGCGGACATCGTCCTCTCGGCTCCAGATCAGCTTGACCGGATAGGGCACTTGCATCGCGATCTTGGCGATCTGGTCGATGATCTGACTGTAAGG
>JANODH010000013.1:0-5171 GCA_031412595.1 Sphingomonas sp.
GGCGATCCAATGGCCATGGCTCTTGCGCAGCCTGTGGGGCGGCTGGAAGCGGGACAAGGCAAGCCTACTCGCCAAACTCGATCTGCCGTCCGATGCGCTGCCAAATCTCGGCAGCTGGAAAGCCGACACCGGCTTTTTGCATCAGATTGTCGACCGGATTACCGCGTTGCCTGTGCGCCAGGTCGTCGAACTGGGCAGTGGCGCATCGACGCTGGACATCGCCAAGGCGCTGGAGTTGCATGGCGTCGGCGCGCTGACCAGTTTCGATCAGCATCCCGATTTCGTCGCGGCGACCAAGGCGTGGCTCGCCGAGCATGATCTGCACGCCGACTTGCTTGTTGCGCCGCTCGATTTGCCGCCGCCCAATTGGGGCGGGCGCTGGTATCGCTTGTCGCACGTGCCTGCGGTGATCGACTTGCTCGTGATCGACGGTCCGCACTGGACGCTTAATCCCATGGTCCGCGGTGCTGCCGAAACGCTGTTCGATCGCATTGCGCCGGGCGGCACGATCATGCTCGACGATGCTGCGCGGCCCGGCGAGCGCGTTGTCGCGGCGCGATGGAAACGCAACTGGCCGCAATTCGAGTGGCGTTATCGCAACAGCATCAAGGGCACATTGATCGGCACGCGACGCTGATCAGCCGCCACACTGCCCGCGGTGCATCAGCTTGGCATCGGCAAGGACGAGCGCGACCATGGCTTCGACAACGGGCGCGCCGCGAATGCCGACGCACGGGTCGTGGCGACCTTTTGTCACGATTTCGGTCGATACGCCGTCTTGCGTAATCGTCTCGACTGGAGTCAGGATCGAAGACGTCGGCTTGAACGCAACGCGGACAACAACAGGCTGCCCGGTCGAAATTCCGCCTGCGATGCCGCCACTGTGATTGGTGAGGAACGCCGGACCATCGCTGCCGGGGCGCATTCGGTCGGCATTGTCTTCGCCGCGCAGGCGCGCCGCGGCAAAGCCATCGCCGATCTCGACGCCTTTCACCGCGTTGATGCTCATGCATGCGCTTGCCAGTTGCGCATCGAGCTTCATGTAGAGCGGCGCGCCCCATCCGGCAGGCACGCCGGTTGCGACGCATTCGATCACCGCGCCGAGCGAGGAACCTGCCTTGCGCGCTTCGTCGACCAGCGCCTCCCAGCGGATTGCCGCATCGGTATCGGCGCAGAAAAACGGATTGCGATCGATTTCGGCTGCATCGAATGTTTCGGCCCGGTCGCCGCCAATTTCGACGACATGCGCGATGATTGATACCTCGGGGATAACGAGCCGCGCCACACCGCCTGCCGCAACGCGCGCTGCGGTCTCGCGTGCCGAACTGCGCCCGCCGCCGCGATAATCGCGAATGCCATATTTGGCGTCATAGGCATAATCGGCATGCCCAGGGCGATAGGCCTGCGCGACGTCGGAATAGTCTTTTGACCGCTGATCGACATTTTCGATCATCAAGCTGATCGGCGTGCCTGTCGTCCGGATGATGCCGGTCTCAGGATCGGCGAAAACGCCCGACAGGATGCGGACCTGATCGGGCTCTTGTCGCTGCGTCGTGAAGCGCGATGTGCCCGGACGACGCTTGTCGAGCAAAGGCTGCAAGTCAGCTTCGCTCAAGCTCAGCCCCGGCGGGCAGCCATCGACGACTGCCCCGAGCGCAGGCCCGTGGCTTTCACCCCATGTCGTGAAGCGGAACAAATGGCCGAAACTGTTGTGGCTCATGCCCGCGCAACGTTATGCAAGAGCAATATCCGGTGCATCTTCGGCTTTCATTCCGACGATGTGGTAGCCGCTGTCGACATGGTGCGTTTCGCCGGTCACGCCGTTTGCAAGATCGCTGAGCAGATAAAGGGCTGCACCGCCGACATCTTCGATGGTCGTGTTGCGTTTCATCGGCGCATTGAGTTCGTTCCATTTCAGGATCAAGCGGAAATCGCCGATGCCCGATGCGGCGAGCGTCTTGATCGGTCCCGCCGAGATCGCATTGACCCGGATATTGTCGCGGCCGAAATCGACAGCGAGATATTTGACACTGGCTTCGAGCGCTGCCTTTGCCACGCCCATTACGTTGTAGTGCGGGATGACGCGTTCGGCGCCAAGGTAGCTGAGCGTGATCATGCTGCCGCCACCAGTGCCAGTTTCGGGATCGAACGGCGGCATCATCGCAGCAGCACGTTGCGCGACAGCAGTGAATGAATAGACACTGATGTTCATCGTCATCAGAAACGTGTCGAGCCCGACATCGGCATAGCGACCGCGCAGTGCTTCCTTATCGGTGTAGCCGATGGCGTGAACCACGAAATCGATTGTTGGCCAGCGCGCGGCAAGCGTCGCAAAGGCCGCATCGAGCGCCGACATATCGGAAACATCGCAATCGATCAGAAAATCACTGCCGAGACTTTGCGCCAGCGGCCGCACCCGCTTTTCGAGTGCTTCACCCTGATAGCTGAAGGCAAGGTCGGCCCCGGCTTCGCTCAGTTTCTTGGCAATGCCCCAGGCGAGGCTGCGTTCGTTGGCAAGGCCCATGATCAGCCCGCGCTTTCCGCTCATCAGTCCGCTCACTCAGGCCTCCGTCACATTATTGTCATGTGCCTTTAGGCGTTTGGGCACAGGTTCCGCCAGTGCGGCGTTCAGATGCGCGCCGATGACGATGCCGAGCCCAATAAACCAAAAAAACAATAAAGCGACTATCACACCGGCAAGACTGCCATATGTCAGCGCATAATCGCTGAACCGCGCAATGATCAGCGGCAGGAGCGTCAGCGCCCCGAACCACCACAGGGCAATGAACAGAGCACCCGGCCACTTCGGGAATTTGCCGAACCGGTAACGACTGGGCGTTAGCGACCAGATCAGCAGATAAAGCGCAAACCAGATGATGAGCAGCGGAATGAGCTTCGACAGCCCGATCCAGCCCGCAATATCGTCGGCAAAGGGCACGAGCCGATAAACGAACTGCTCGGCTGCCGTCAGCGCGACTTGCGCGGCAAAGGCGAGCATCACGAGAACAACCGACATTACGATGATTGCCATCGATGTCAGCCGATATTGCCAGAACGGATTGGAAAACGGCGTGCCATAAGCGCGGCGGAGAATATCGCGGATCGTTTCGATAAAGCTGGCAACGGTCCAGAGGCCGACGCCTGCCCCCAGCCAGAGCAGGATACCCGTGCGCGCGGTCAGCACGTCATAAATCGGTTGCTCGAGCAGCGTTGCCACACTTGGTGGAAGGGTCCGCAAAAAAGTACCAACCGCGCGCATGGTATCCGCGCCGCGCCCGAACAGGCTGGCGAGCGCGGCTGTGACAATGAAAAACGGAAAAAGCGTCAGCAGCGTTAGGTAGGCAAGATTGCCGGCATGGATGAAGCCGTCCTTGAAAACGCCGGTCACGACGCGTTTCGTGATTTCGTAAATTTTGCTGCCCGGCCCCAACTCATCAAGCGCGCGGCCAATGGGGTGCCTGCGCCGTTCTTCGGGGGATTGGGGCGATACCTCTTGCATGCCGGGCTAAACCCCGAGCTTCTCACGCGGGTTTCCAAGCGTCGCACGATTGTCCTCTGCCCAAGCTTTTAATGTTGCATCAGACGCGGGAAGTATAATCTCAAGCGTTACGAGCTGATCGCCGCGCCCGCCCGATTTTCCGGTAAAGCCCTTACCTTTCAGGCGGAGTGTCTGCCCCGATGAGGATCCGGCGGGCACATTGAGCATGACCGGCCCGTCGACCGTCGGCACGCGCACCGGGCCGCCGAGAATGGCTTCGGCAAGCGTGATGGGCAGGTCTAGGCGGACCGCATCACCATCGCGACGAAAGTGCGGATGCGTGCCGATCTGGATCGTCACGATCGCATCGCCTGCGCCAGCGGGGCCGGGCTCACCTTTGCCCGCGAGCCGCATCTGCGTGCCGGTCTCGACGCCGTTGGGCAGTTTCAAATCGATCGTCTTGCCATCGGCAAGCGTGATCCGCTGCGGGCGTCCTGCTGCAGCGTCCTCGAACGAAACCGACAGGCGATAGGCCGCATTGGCACCCTTTTGCGGCGGTGCCGCGCGGCCGCCGAAGCCACCACGCCCGGCGCGTCCACCGAACAGCCCTTCGAAAATATCACCGAAATCGGCGCCGCCACCTGCGCCGGGATTGAAGCCGCCGTTGCTGCCGCCGCCACCGAAACCGAAAGGCGCGGCTGGATTGCCGTCGCCGTCGATCTCGCCCCGATCGAAGCGGGCGCGCTTGTCGCGGTCGGACAGCAGATCGTAGGCGGCGGTCACGCGCGAAAAGCGCTCGGCGGCCGCTTTGTCTTTGTTGGTGTCGGGATGCAGTTCCTTGGCGAGCTTGCGATAGGCTTTCTTGATGTCGGCTTCGCTTGCGCCGCGCGCGGTCCCGAGTGTCTGGTAAGGGTCTGCTGCTGCCATGTGCCGTCAGTTATGCCCTGCAACCGGCGCAAGCAAGGGCTCGACATCGACCGAGACGCGCATCGTTCGCGCCCCCGAACCCAGAAAGATCCCGTCGATCGGCGCGATTTCGGAATAATCGCGGCCGATTGCGGTGACGATATGGTCGCCGGCCATCCAGATGCCGTTTGTGGGATCGACACCGACCCAGCCGCGATCGGCTCCGCACCAGAGCAGCACCCAGGCATGCGTCGCATCCGCGCCGACAAGTCGTTCCTGCCCCGGCGGCGGGATCGTGCGCAGATAGCCCGATACATAGGCAGCGGGCAGCCCGGCCGAGCGAAGCCCCGATATCATGATCTGGGCAAAGTCTTGGCAGACGCCGCCCCGCTTGGCGAACGCTTCGGAGGGCGGCGTGTCGGTTTTGGTCGCGTCGGTATTGAAATCGAAATCGCGCTGGATGCGGCAAGCGAGGTCGATTGCGGCCTCGAGGCATCCGCGCGACGGATCGAGACTGGTCGCGCAATAATCGGCAATCGCCGGGTCGAGCGCGATCATCGGGGAGGGAAACAGATAATTTGCTGGCGACGCCGCCGAGACATCGCGGCTTTCGCGTGCCTGCTGCGCGACGGTTGCAAGATCGGGGTCGTCGCGGCGGATCTCGGGGATCGGTCGATCGACGTCGACCACGGCGTGGCTGACGATCCGCAGATCGGTCACGGCTTCGGGGATCACGAGCCGCGTGACGTTTGCCAGCGAGGCATCGGCGCGCCCGAACGAGAATTCG
>JANODH010000014.1:0-14510 GCA_031412595.1 Sphingomonas sp.
AGCGAATTCGTGAGCGGCGTGCGGAGCGCCTCGCATGAGCCGGAAACTCATCGCAGTGCTTCTCGTGTCGCTCGCCAGCTGCTCGATGGCGCCGAAATATGTCGCGGGTCCGCTGCCGGTGCCGCCGTCGTGGCCTGTTGGGGATGCATATCTTCGCCAAAGCGAGGCAACACTGCCTGCGATTTCATATCGTGACGTATTTCGCGATTCACGTTTGCAAACGCTCATTGCGCAGGCGCTTGGCAACAATCGCGACCTTCGCATCGCGGCGGCCAACATCGCGGCGGCCCGGTCACGTTATCGCATCCAGCGCGCGGGACAGTTACCACAAATCGACCTAAGCACGGGCGCCCGCGTCGCGGACAACGGCGTGGGGGCAAGTGTGACAGGAGGCGGGGGCACGCCCGGTTCGACCGGATCAGGGTCGGGTTCACGCACGAGCTATTCCGCCGACGTCGGCGTCACGTCGTTCGAACTCGATATATTCGGTCGCTTGGCGTCGCTCACGCGCGCGGAGCAAGAACGCTATTTTGCGACCGAAGCTGCCGCCCGCGCGACACGAGCAACGCTAATCGGCGACATCGCCGATGCCTGGCTAACCTACGGTGCGGACGCCAGCTTGTTGAAAATTGCGCAGGATACAGCGGCAAGCGCAGAACGGAGCGTCCGCCTGACGCGGGCGCGCCTCGCAGGGGGAATCGCACCGCGAACGGATCTGCGACAAGCAGAGCAAATATTGTTTACGGCGCAAGCTGACCTTGCCGAACAGCGAACGGCGCTTGCGCAAGACGTAAATTCGCTTCAATTGCTCGTCGGTGCTCCTGTCGACCCGGCCTTGCTGCCGCAATCGATCAGCGAAGCGGCGGCAAACGTCGCGGCTCTCGCGCCGGGACTGGATTCGCGTATCCTTTTGCGACGCCCCGATGTGCTTCAAGCTGAATTTGAATTACGCGCGGCCAATGCCGAAATCGGTGCCGCACGCGCCGCACTCTTTCCCCGCATTTCTCTTACCGGTGTGCTCGGCTTCGCCAGCGACGCACTCAGCGCGTTGTTTATCGGCGGCGCATTCAACTATTCGGGTGGCGCAAACCTTGGCTACTCGCTTTTCAACGGTGGCGCGGCGCGAGCCGGGTTGGCACAAACACAGGCGCAGCGAGACGCTGCGCTCGCGTCTTACGAACGAGCAATTCAGATCGCTTTTCGCGAAATTTCCGATGGGCTCGCTCGGCGCGGCACAATCGCCGAACAAACGCGCGCAACGCGCGCGCTCGTTGCATCAGCGAATGATAATTTTATCTTGGCCAACGCTCGCTATCGCGGCGGGATCGATACTTTCCTAAGCAGCCTTGATGCTCAGCGATCGCTCTATGCTGCGCAGCGCACGCTCGTCTCGGCAGAGTTGACTGGTGCAAGCAGCATCGTGAGCCTTTACCGTGCAGTGGGCGGCGACACGACGACGATAAGCGCCGCGAACAAGATCAGGTAGCAAGGCCAGGGCCTGCGACAGCCAACTGGCTTGCTACGGTTTTGCGGTACCACCGCCCGACACGGCAACCCTCGGCTTGCCTCATCGTGGAACATCACACGCAACACTTTGTTATCCAAATGTCCAGCATGTCTCACGCTGGCAGCAGGGGAAATTTTATGCGCGGCATCGTTGGAACGATAATTACTGTCGTCGTGATTGTAATCGTACTCCGCGTGTTGGGGGTACTTTGACCTTCGGCCTTTGGCGATTCGAGTGGCTGCCGTTTGGAAACGCCGCGCGGCACTTTAGAAGTAAGTCAGCCTCTATCGATCTAAGGCGAATTCTTGTCTGAATGACGCCCTGATTCCACGGCCGGTAAAAATCTCGCCCACAAGTCTCTGCCACTCGGCGATGCCTCTGCTGGTTGCTAGGTTATTGACCACCATCAGGCAGCAACGAGTATGACATCACGGGTGTCGGACCGAACTGTCTCATTAAGACAACAGGATAGATTCTAATTTTATCGTAAAAGTGCGAAGAACCGGAAAGCGCGCCACCTGTTCTTTGATCGCGGGCTGTTCATGGGAACCTCGCGTCACCCGCAAGGTTTTATAAGCCTGTGACCCTTGGGAAGACCGTTATGATATTGGACCCGCTAGCGTGGCCAGGCCAGGAAAATTTGGCACCTGTTCGCACGCCCTCGCATTTGGCCCTGCTCGGCAACTTCCCACCCCGTCGCTGCGGATTGGCGACGTACACGTACGACACGTTTCTTGCTCTGCGCGCGTACAAAACGAAGCCACATGTCGATGTCTACGTCATGGATGATGGTCAGGTCGACGGCTATGGCCGCGACGTTACAGCGTTAATTCCGCAAGATGACATATCTGCCTATCAACGCACTGCCGACGCGATCAACGCCAGCGGGGCGCAGATTTTGTGGATTCAACATGAATTCGGCATTTTCGGTGGTGTATCGGGCAGTCACTTGTTGGCCCTGGTCAATCGGATCGCGATTCCCGTTGCGATCACGCTTCATACGATTCTCGAAGCGCCAAGTGGCACACAGCGCGCAGTTCTGAACGCGTTGCTCGATCGCGCAGGTACCATCATTGTGATGGCTCATAAGGGACGAGACATCTTGCAGCGCAGCTACGGTGTCGATCCCACACGAGTGTCCGTAATCGCTCATGGCATTCCGGATTGCGCTATTGGCAATCCGGCCTCGACGCGCGCCAGACTTGGCCTCCCCGACCGGCCGACGATTTTGACTTTCGGCTTGCTTTCGCCGGACAAGGGAATTGCTGACATGATCGAAGCAATGCCCGCGATCGTCAGGCGTTGCCCTGACGCTCATTACGTTGTGCTTGGACCAACCCACCCACACCTCAAGCGCAAGAATGGCGAAAGCTACCGTGAATCCCTCGTAGCCCGGGTGTGCGAATTGGGCATTGGTGGTGCAGTGAGTTTCGTCGATCGCTTTTTGGAACTTGATGAACTCACCGACTGGCTGACAGCGGCTGACGTTTATGTGACGCCGTACCGCAACCCTGCCCAGATCACGTCGGGCACGCTCAGCTATGCTATCGGTCTTGGCAAGGCTGTCGTTTCGACGCCTTATGTTCACGCAACCGAAATTTTGGCTGATGACCATGGCATGCTTGTTCCGTTTCGGTCGCCCGACGCTTTGGCCACTGCGGTCGGCAATTTGCTGGTTGATAACCCAGCGCGCGCTGCGATGAGCAGTCGAGCCTATGCGCGCGGACGGGCGATGATCTGGCCGCGGAATGCTGATGCAGCATTGACGGCAATGATCCCTGCACTGCGCGCCGGTCCGGAGCGGCGCGGTAAACTCAGTCCTGTCGTGCTGCGCTTCGTTCCAATCGAGAGAATGACCGACGACGTGGGCATGTTTCAACACAGCATATTCGGTGTTGCCGACCGCGACCATGGTTATTGTATCGACGACAATGCGCGCGGGTTGCTGCTTATGGCAGTCGCTGATGATTTGCCGATGGCGACACGCCTGCGCCTGGCCCACACATATGCAAGTTTCGTCCAATATGCTTGGAATTCCAGCGAACGGCGTTTTCGTAACTTCATGGGTTACGATCGGCGCTGGCTCGAACATACCGGATCCGAAGACAGCAACGGACGAACATTGTGGGCGCTTGGCGTTGCTGCGTTACAGGCTCCATCAACTGCGCTGCGCGATTGGGCTGCCAAACTTTATGACGAAACCGCGACCTCGGTCGGCTCCTTCGGATCGCCGCGGGCGCGCGCCTTTGCGATGTTGGGTGCAGCGTATATGGCTCAAGCGCGTCCAGACGATCTTGATATAACTGAAGCGCTGCGCGAAGGCGTCGCGACGCTCATGGCGATGTTTAGCGCGAGCAGACGCCCCGACTGGGCTTGGTTCGAAATCGTGCTATCCTATGACAACACACGTTTGCCTGAAGCACTAATGCGTGCTGGTCAGATTTTGGGGGATGAAGAGGCGATCCGCGTGGGTGTCGAAACCCTCGAGTGGATCGCTCGGCAGACCACTGGGCATGAAGGCATGTTCCAACCCGTGGGCACTGACAGCTTTGGCGAGCCTTATGCTGAACCGGCAATATTCGATCAACAGCCGTTGGAAGCTTGGGCAATGATTGATGCGTGCACAGTGGCGTGGCAAATCACTAAGGGCCAAGTGTGGCTTGACCGAGCCCGCGCCGCACATGGCTGGTTTCTTGGTCGAAACACGCTCGGCGTACCACTGATAGACGCCGAAAGTGGCGAATGTGGCGATGGGATCAATCCTTTTTCGATCAATCGTAATAACGGGGCGGAGTCGGTTATTGCATGGCAAATGGCGCACCGCAGTTTTATCCGCTTGTCAGACATGGCTTCACAGGTGCAAATGTCGCCTCAACGAATTGTGGACACCGCCTGACGGGTTCGCTGATCAGCGAGGTCTCTGGCTATTTCGATTGTCGATATCCACCCGTTAAGGCTGCGGCCCGATGCCCGGCGCGTTGTCGTGCGCCCTTTTCATTTAGCATGGCAGGCAAGTGGGGCTGAACCGAGCCGCGCTCTTCGTCTCGCCAAAAACGTCATGGCACTGACGAAAAATGAAGTGACCGATGAACTTGAACGCGTGTATCACAATTTTCATGCGCGCCATTGGCAGGTCGAAAAAGTGTTCGAGCAGCGTTACGAGCAGCTCGTCGAACAGTTCGGAAAGAGTATCGATACATCAGCGCTGACCCCGCGTCGCCGCCAGCTGCTTGGTGCTTATTTTTGTCACGAATATAGCTATGCTGCGGCTGCGATTATGAACCCAAGCGTTGTCGCCTCTCCAGATCAAAGCGGGCTCAGCGAGGGTTCGGTGCGGTTTGCAATGTCGCTGCGTACCGTTGGCGAAGGACATATCAGTTCAATCGCGTTTGCCCAAGGAATTGCAACTCGCAATCGCCAGGTTACGATCCCTGAGGTATCAACAATTGCTACCGCTGCAGACGTCTCGGCAGTCAAGCGAAACGAACCGATCGTTCCAAACGCGCCGGTAACCGTCTATCGCCATCCCGATAGCGACTTGTCGCGTACCGTCATTTTTCCCATGACTGACGCCCAGCGCAACGGACTGGAAGATTTGCGCCTGACGCCATTCTCTTACGGTGCGAGAGGTGGAGAAGTACGGACCGAGTGGATCGGTACCTATACGGCTTACGACGGGAAAACGATCCGCTCTGAAATGATGAGAACAAAGGATTTTCGCAAATTTGAGCTGGTTCCCATGACCGGAAATGCTGCGCGAAATAAAGGAATGGCGTTATTTCCGCGCAAGATTGGTGGTCGCTATATGATGATCGGACGGCAGGATGGCGAAAACCTTTTTCTTTTGACGTCCAACATTTTGACCGACTGGGATGACGGCACGTTGCTCGCTCGTCCATCCTATGCGTGGGAATATGTTCAAATCGGCAATTGTGGCCCTCCAATAGAGCTTGATGAAGGCTGGCTGTTGTTGACTCATGGCGTCGGTGCGATGCGACGATATGCGATTGGTGCTATGTTGCTCGACAAGGACGACCCGTCAAAAGTGATCGGACGCACTTCGAGGCCGATCCTCGAACCCCTTGACGATGAACGCGACGGTTATGTGCCGAATGTTGTCTATACCTGCGGGGCAATGCGCGTAGGCGACGACATCTTTCTGCCATTTGGCATTGCAGACAGCTCAATCGGATTTGGGTTCGTCAGCATTGCGGATCTGCTCGCCGCTATGTGACACGTCACATTTGGCTGATCTGCGCGGCATCGGCCAGCGTCGCACCCCGGCCGATATTTCCGCGGGCACGAAACAACCGGCAGCGGCGGACGTTCATCAACAAATATGAACGAGCTGTGCCGTGAACGAATTTTTGTCAAAGTCCGCCTTTCGAGGCGATGCGCCCGCCGCTGCCGATGCTGCCGCGCTTGTCGACAGGAAAGAATTGGCGCTGGTTGCCGTCGAACGCACGCACATGCCGATGGTCGTCACTGATCCGCGGCGTGATGACAACCCGGTCGTACTCGCCAATCAGGCATTTCTTGATCTGACGGGCTACACGGTCGACGAAGTTATCGGGCGTAACTGCCGCTTCATGCAAGGGCCAGAGACAGCCGCATCGGCAGTCAACGACATTCGCAGCGGCGTCGCTGCAGGCAAACACCATGTCACCACCGAATTGCTCAATTATCGCAAAGACGGATCTACATTCTGGAACCGGCTTTGCATAAGTCCGGTGTGCGATCAGGAAGGCGTGCCGCTCTATTACTTTGCATCGCAGCAAGACGTCTCAGACAAGTATCGTGTTCGAGAGCTTGAAGGCGAACGCCATCGACTGCTGATGGAAGTCGATCACCGCTCCATGAATGCGTTAGCGCTCGTCAATAGTTTCATGCAGCTCAGCACAGGGGATACAACTGCAGGATATGCCGCTGCCGTTACTGGGCGGATCGACACTTTGGCGCGCGTCCATCGCAAACTAGCCGCGTCAGGATGGAGCGGCTCAAATCTGCGCGACCTGATCGAAGGTGAAATACCTTTCGCTCTCTCTGATCGGGTTGAAATTGCCGGCCCCACCATTGAAATTCCTGCGTTACTCATACAGCCTTTTGCGCTGATTGTGCATGAGCTGATGGCAAACGCTTTGATTCATGGCGCGCTTCGCACTGCGCAAGGGCGCATCAGCATCTGTTGGACGTTAAGTCCCGAGAATAGCATCCGGCTCGAATGGTGCGAAACTGGCGGCAACGAAGGACCCGCCGAAAAAACGGCAGAGCACGGGATCGGCCTTTCCCTCGTAGAAAGCCTGGTCGAGCAGCAGCTTGGTGGTCAGACGTGGTCATTTCGATCAACGTCTGGCGTTGATCGGGTCGTTGTCGTGCCGTTGCCAACTTTGCAGCATATGATCAGCGATCCTCATCGCTCGGAAAGTTGAAAAGCGCGCGACGGTCACCAATCCGGCTATCTCTCCTTACCGTAGAAAATCCTTCGGAAAGCAGGCGATCAAAGCCTGATACGGCTTAAGCGCAATGCATTTGCAACAACCGTGAAAGATGAAAACGCCATCGCCGCACCTGCAAACATCGGCGACATGAGCAGCCCTGTCGCAGGATATAACACACCTGCCGCCACCGGTACGCCGATGCCGTTGAAGATAAACGAGAAGAACAAGTTCTGCCGGATATTCACCATCGTCGCCTTAGCGAGGGTTCGCGCGCGTACAACGGCGGCAAGATCACCCTTCGTCAGTGTGATCCCGGCGCTCTCAATGGCAACGTCGGTGCCGGTGCCCATTGCCAGACCGACGTCGGCAGCCGCGAGCGCAGGCGCATCGTTTATGCCGTCGCCTGCCATTGCCACCTTCGCCCCAGCGGCTTTCAGTTCGCCAACGATGCGTGCCTTGTCCTCTGGTTTGAGTTCGGCATGTACGCCGTCCAGGCCGCCGACCGCATCGGCGACGATCTGCGCCGTCGTCGGGTTGTCGCCAGTCAGCATGATAACGCGCAGCCCTTGTTTGCGCAGGGCAATGATCGACTCCTTGGCATTTGCCCGGATCGGGTCGGCGACCGCAATAAATCCAGCAAGCGCACCGTCGGCCGCGACCAACATCACGCCAGCGCCTTCGCGGCGTTTGGCTTCCGAGGCTTGAAACAGCGGTTGCGGATCGACGCCAATGCTTTGCATTTGTGCGGCATTGCCGATGACAATAGTTCGCCCATCTACCTTGGCACTTATGCCTGCACCGACCTGGACCTGGAAGCCTTCGGGCTCCGCGAGCGCTAGATTGCGCTCGTTGGCCGCCGTCACGATGGCATGAGCGAGTGGGTGTTCGGATCGCGCTTCGACCGAAGCGACGAGCCTTAGCAGATCGTCTTCGGCCAGCTCGCCGATCATCTTGATCCCAACGAGCTTGGGCTTTCCTTCAGTCAGCGTGCCGGTCTTGTCGATCAGCAACGTGTCGACGCGCTCGAAAGCTTGCAATGCCTCGGCACTCTTGACGAGCACGCCAGCCTGCGCGCCGCGGCCAGTACCGACCATGATCGACATCGGCGTGGCCAGTCCCAGCGCGCACGGACAGGCAATGATGAGCACAGCAATCGCGTTTAGCAGCGCATAGCCGATACGCGGTTCCGGACCGACAAGGCTCCAGACGATGAAGGTCGCAAATGCGATCGCAATGACCAGCGGCACGAACCAGCCCGATATGCGGTCAGCGACAGCCTGGATCGGCGCGCGGCTGCGCTGTGCATCGGCAACCATCTTGACGATGCGTGCAAGCATCGTTTCGCTGCCGACGGCCTGCGCTTCCATGACAAGGCTGCCAGCGCCGTTGACGGTCCCGCCCGTCAGCGCGCTTGCCGCCAGCTTGGCAACGCGCAGCGGTTCGCCGGTGATCATCGACTCATCGACCGACGATTTTCCTTCGATGACTACACCATCGACTGGCACGGCTTCACCCGGACGAATGCGCAGACGATCGCCCGTCATGACATCAGCAAGCGGCACTTCGGTTTCGGTGCCATCTGGTCCAATCCGCCGTGCCGTCTTCGGTGCAAGGTTAAGCAACGCGCGTATTGCCTTGCCGGTGGCAGCACGGGCGCGCAGTTCGAGCACCTGGCCGAGCAGGACGAGCGCAACGACGACGCCTGCCGCTTCGTAATAGACCGGGACCATGCCGTGCATTTTGAACGTCGGCGGGAAAAGCCACGGTGCAATTGTGGCTACCAGACTGTACAGAAATGCCGCGCCCACCCCAATCGCAATTAGTGTAAACATATTCAGGTGACGGGTTTTGAGCGATGCCCAGCCGCGCGCGAAAAACGGCGCCCCCGCCCAAAGGACGATCGGCGCCGCAAGTACGAGCTGTATCCACGGCGATGCTGCCGGACTCACGAGACGAAGACCGAAGAGATCAGCACCCATCGTCAGGACGAGAAGCGGCACAGAAAATGCCGCCGACACCCACCACCGCCGCGTGAAATCCACCAGTTCAGGATTAGGGCGATCATCGAGCGAAGGCACCTCCGGCTCGAGCGCCATCCCGCAGATCGGGCAGTTGCCAGGATCCGGCTGACGGATTTGCGCGTGCATCGGGCAAGTCCACATCGCGCCGGGGATCGCAACGGGCGCGGTGCGTGATCGAACCGCAAGATATTCCCCCGGGTCGTCGATAAACTTTGTTCGGCATCCAGCCGAGCAGAAATGATAGTCGTGACCATCGTGTGCAGCATGATGCGCAGTCGCCGTGGGATCGACGGTCATGCCGCAAACGGGGTCTTTAGCGACAAGCGTGCCGCTATCGGCCTTGGCTACCGAGCAGCAGCTTTTGGCGTTCTCGGTCTCCGTGGTCACGTCAGCCATCAAATATCCTGTGATCTGCTCGAAAGGTCTGCCGCGACTCCAACACCTTACCAGATTGGTGCATCAACCTGGCTGCGCGAGGATCTGCATGCAGCGATCATGCGTCATGTTCATCGGATTGCGGCCCATGCCCTTCATCTCTGCATGATCATGGGTGGTTTGCAGGCCCATGTCTTTTTCCATTTCGACGCATGCGGCGCGCTCCTTGCTCGTCGCCACACGTCCATTTATCGTTGCACAACCACCGAGCAGTGTCGCCGATGCCAAGGAAATCGAAATCAATCTAATCATCGCATAATCCTTCACATTGAGGTCGTGGCTCACCAGCCCGTTATCAAAATGCGGTTCGATGGGTGTCAGCGCTATGAGGAGTGTTACGGATAGCCGTCGCGGTTTAAGCTGGGGCATTTGGAACCCACGCAGGGCGTACCTCATAGGGATGTGCCTTGCGTACGGACGCCAAACAAGGACGCCAGCATGGCCAATACGATCCTCCAACCCGACGCGCGCGCGCTTGCCGAAGAACATGATGCAAAGCCCACAATTCATCATATCCCTGACGGGTTTTCCGATCGTTTTGCGCTCGGATTCACCAAGCTGCTGCGGTTCACGGCGGACACTTTTTTCGCCAAACGTTATGGCCACCGAGCAATCGTGCTTGAAACTGTCGCTGCTGTGCCGGGTATGGTCGGCGGCATGTTCACCCATCTGACATCACTGCGGCGGATGCGTGACGACGAAGGCTGGATTCGAACCCTGCTCGAAGAAGCCGAAAATGAGCGCATGCATCTGATGACCTTCATTGAGATTGCAAAGCCGACGCTGTTTGAGCGGTTGGTGATCTTAGGCGCGCAGTGGGTGTTCCTCCTCCTCTACTCGGTGCTCTACCTCATCTCGCCGCGTACGGCGCACCGTGTCGTCGGCTATTTCGAGGAAGAGGCTGTGATTAGCTACACCCTCTACCTTAAGGAGCTTGATGAGGGCCGATCGGAAAACGTGCCGGCGCCTGCTATCGCGATCCATTATTGGAAATTGGCACCCGATGCGACGCTGCGCGATGTCATCCTGATCGTGCGCGCCGATGAAGCGCACCACCGCGATATCAATCACGGCTACAGCTCCAAGCTCGGTGGCCAGGTCGTCGATCGATCGCTTGCCGCACCCTATCCGCAGCATGCAGCTGAAGTTCGGCTTAATGCCTGATCTCTCGCGGTCGTCCCCCGCGCACGAGGCGCTGGCGCGGTGGGAGAATGAGGGCGGCGCGCGCGAGGCTGTCGATACTGCACTGCCAGGCCCCGTTTTTGAAATGGCGAGGCAGTGGGGTGTCGAACCGAGGTCTTGTGCGCATCGGGTGACGCTCGCTCAGACGGGTGACATGCGCCTTGGCAAGCGAGCGCGCCGGTCACGTTCCAGCGCAAGGCAGACGATTGAGCGAAAGCTCGTCAGGTAAAGGCACAAAACGATGCTGGACACTAAGGTGAGACGTGTACTCGACGCCGATGACACCGCACGCCTCCACGAATTGCGGGCACGACGCGCTGCCGATCGCAAGACGCCCCCGCATGCCCGGCTGCAACAGCTAACCGTCGGTCAGCGCGTTGCTGATCAGGTCGCCGTTACAATGGGATCATGGTGGTTCATCATCATCCAATCAGTTCTCTTAACGGCCTGGATCGCTCTCAATGTTACGGCTTATTATGAACGCTGGGACCCCTATCCCTTCATCCTGCTAAATCTGGTGTTGTCGTTCCAGGCGGCTTACGCTGCACCGGTCATCATGATGAGCCAGAACCGGCAACAGGATATCGACCGCCGCGAGGCCGCAAGTGATTACCGCATCAATGTAAAGGCCGAGCTTGAAATCGAGCTGCTTCACGAGAAGATAGACGCGCTGCGAGAGCAGGAAGTTCTTTCGCTAACACAGGCCGTTCATAAACTGACGTTGCTGCTGAAAGCGCGTGAGCCAGGCCCCGCAAAGTCAGCAATCTAGGCGCCAATGGCTAACTTCGACATCATGGATCATCTGCCGATCATTTTGCGGCCCGACCCGGCGCACGTCGTCATTCGGCCGTTCGTACCTGCCGACGATCCAGCACCGCGCGACCGCCCACGCGCGCAGCGGATCGCGGATCGCGTGCAAGCGCTGGCCAGTTCCGCGCTCGCTTTGGAACTTGAGCGGGTGACAAAAGGACTTTCCGAACGGCATAGCAATGTCGAGGCAGTACTTTTGCGCCGGTATCATGAAGTAAATGGGCTTTTAATCGACCCTTCCTCGATTGCTTATGATCAGTCGCTTCTTATCGGTGCCTATTTTAGCGAAGAGTATGCGTTCGAGGGTGCGGCGCTGTTAAACCCGAGCATCGTCGTCCACCCCGACCAAGCGGGCGTAGATGAGGGAAATGTGCGGTTCGTGCTGTCGCTCCGCGGAGTCGGCGAAGGGCATGTGTCTTCCGTCACGTTTCGGACAGGAATATGCAGCTCGGATGGGTCGATTACTGTAGATACCCCGACCTTGCCGGCGATCGCGCCGCGCATCGAAATGATTCCGGGCGGCGCGCCGGACGATCCGGGCGTTCGACTGTCATGCGACGACGCTCAGGACTTGTCGCAGACAGTGCTTTTCCCGGTTACCGAGCGTCAGCGACACGGCATCGAGGACCTGCGTCTCGTTCGCTTTACCGACGATGACGGCAACACCACATATTTTGGCACTTTGACGGCGTTTAGTGGCTCCTCGATCCGTCAAGAAATCCTGCGAACGACTGACTTCAAAACCTTCGAGCTGACGGCGCTTCGTGGCGATGCCGCGACCGCCAAGGGTATGGCGCTATTTCCGCGGCGGATCGGCGGGCGGTATGCGATGCTCGGTCGGCAGGACCACGAGAATATCTCACTCCTTACCTCTTGCGACCTTTATGAGTGGCAGGCCGGATCAGTCATCGTGACGCCGTCCTTACCATGGGAATATGTCCAGATCGGTAACTGTGGTTCGCCAATTGAGATCGATGAAGGCTGGCTCGTCATCACGCACGGCGTTGGCCCGGTGCGTAACTATTGCATCGGCGCATGCCTTCTCGACCTAAACAATCCGTCGAAGTTGTTGGCACGAACGACCGAACCACTGATTCGGCCAAGTCCCGAAGAGCGATACGGCTATGTACCAAACATCGCTTATACCTGCGGGGCAATGGTGCACCAACGAAACCTTATCCTGCCCTATGCGCTCGCTGACAGCTTCTCGACATTTGCGACGATGCCGGTCGACCGATTACTTGCAGCAATGGATGGCATCGAACATTCCGTTTGATACTGAGCGCCCGGCGACAGAATGAAACGCGATTGACCCATTGGACGACGGATTAAAGTTCAGCGTGCCGGGGGGCGGCCTCGCGCTGCCGAGACCAATGCGAGGCTCCCGACAGCGCCGCTGCGAATAGCAACGTTTCGTCTAATCATCGGCTCACCGTTAATGGTCCATGCTCGAAGTCCAACAGTCTCGCGCAAGTTGCGGTGGCGATCTCGGAAACGCGGAAAAGCTCTTCTCGAACGGCCCGCTCAGACATATTATCGACAATACTCGACAAGTGTAGACGCGCATTCGACGCCATTGAAAACGCATTGGTCAAATAGGAGTCGAACACTTTGTGCAGCGAAAGCCATGCACCCTCGCCTTCGAGCCACTGAATGCTGTTTCCCGAGGTTGTGATACTAAGCAAATGCTTGTTGGCTGCAACCGATCCGGCGCTACGATCACGCATCGATCTGTGACCAAAGCCAGCACCGAGAACACGCTCGATATAGCCCTTCATCATCGCTGGCGGCGTGCCGAACCAAATGGGATAAACAAGCACGACAACGTCTGCTTTTTGCAAAGCGTCGAGTTCAGCCACAATATCGGAAGATGGCACGAAAGGCTGCGACGAAGGTCGTTCTTGGGCCTTTAGCACTGGATCAAATTTCAGTCGGTAGAGGTCTCGAATTTCCGCCTGATGCCGGTATTTGTAGACCGTATCGCAGTAGCATCTCGCGATCGCCGCGTTGAAGCTGTCTGGCGCTGGGTGGCACAAAATGACGAGGTGTGACGATCCCGACGTAGCACGATGTTCAGGTTGCGTGGGCATGAGTTCACCGTCCTCAGAGTAGCGGCTCCCCTCATAACGGTCCCACCGTGCACACGGCATCCGCATTACCCCTTAGTTACCTGGCCAGTGTCGATCGCTAGCAAGGTGGCTCTAAGGAGGCGGCGATGAAATCGGTTCTACTGCATGTAAACGATGATCTGGGTCAGGAATCCCGACTGCTTGCTGCGCTTGCAGTCGTGCGCCAGCACGGCGCTCGGCTGACCTGCCTGCAAGTAACGCCGATCTCCGATTATGTCTTAACTGACCCTTTTGGCGGCATGTATCAAATCCAGACGCTATTGAAAGAGCTCGCCAACAAAGCAGTCGAGGCGCGGTCATGCATTGAACAACGCCTCGCGAGCGAGGGTCTCGAGTGGGATTGGTCGATCAATGATGGCGATGTCGCGGGAACAATTGTGCAGCAGTCGCGGCTGACTGATCTGATCGTACTCAGCAAGGCCGATGATACACCGGGCAGCAGACCACGTCCGCAGACGCTGGTCACCGACGTCACTGTCCATGCGCGCGCACCTGTTCTTGCGGTTCCGATTTCCGAACTCGCATTCAATCCGGGTGGTATAGCATTGGTTGCTTGGAACGGATCTTCAGAAGCCGGGCATGCCGTCCGTGCTGCGCTACCCATGCTGAAAAACGCAAGCAGGGTGAACGTCATTAATTTGGACGAAAATCACGAATTTTCGACGGACGACGTCCGGCAGTATTTGGCGGCCCACGGGATCATGGCCGAATGCGCCACGCAGCAGCTCGACGGAAAGCCAGTCGGCGACGCACTTTGCCTCGCCGCAACAGCACACAACGCAGCATTTATCGTAATGGGCGCTTATGGCCACTCGCGCTTCCGCGAAGCCGTTTTCGGCGGTGTGTCACGGCACATGATGGCGCATAGCTCGGTTCCGCTGTTGCTGGCCCATTAAGGCAGGGAACCTCGGCTGCGTCATAGTGCTTTAGTCTCAGTGCCGCTATATGCGTCTCGAACGGAGCGTGCTTTTTGACCGAATTGACCGCG
>JANODH010000015.1:0-4668 GCA_031412595.1 Sphingomonas sp.
CGCTACAGCAGGCCGCAATCGAGCAGAGTTTTGCTCATGTCCGCCCTGGGGGCGTGATGATTTATAAGGACATGGGCCAGCGCCCGCGGGTCAGCGCCTTGTGGAACCGTGCACATGACCTGCTGCTCGCGCGCCAGTGGATCCACTACCGCGCAATTGCCGACGTACAGCGCTGGCTGGAGGCGCTCGGCGCGCAAATCGTTAAATCCCACGCGCAGTCCATCGGACTCTATGCGCATGAACTTATCGTCGTAAAAAAACCTGACGGGATGCTGGCGTGAAAGGCGTCCACGCCATCATCCTGCTAAGCGTCGCGATCACGGCAGCCGCGCAGCTCGTTTTGAAAGCGGGGATGACGAACCCGGCGGTCCGGCAGCTGACCGACCAGGGCTTTTCGGGCCGCCTCATTGCAATTCTCGTTGATCCTTATGTTTTCAGCGGGCTGTTCCTATATTTCGGTGCAGCAATGCTGTGGCTGTTCGTTCTGGCCAGGTTCGAAGTCAGCTACGCTTATCCATTTGTCGCGCTTGGGTTTGTTATTACGGCGCTTGCTGGGTGGTTGTTGTTTGACGACACGATGTCGACCAGCCGTGCCCTTGGCACGCTGCTGATCTGCGCGGGCGTCGTCCTCGTCGCGCGTAGCTGACCGGTGACAGCCGTTCCTCTTTGCGTCGATTTGGACGGGACGCTGATCCGCACTGATCTGCTTCACGAATCGCTGCTCGCGCTTCTCCGTCAGGATCCGAATGCGCTGGTCTCGCTTCCCGGCTGGCTGGCAAGCGGCCGGGCGCCATTCAAGCATGCCATTGCGGCGCGGGTGCAGATCGATGCGGCCACGCTGCCCTATAACCAGACCGTCCTCAAACGGATTACGCAAGCTCGCGCTGATAGCCGTCCTGTCGTCCTCGTCACGGCAGCCGCGCCTCAGCTTGCAGAGGCTGTTGCTGCGCATCTTGGCTCTTTCACGGCTGTCCTCAGCAGCGATGCCACCCATAATCTGTCGGGCTCGGCGAAAGCTGCACACCTGATCAAAGCTTATGGCGAGCGCGGCTTCGATTACATCGGCAACAGCGCGACCGACAGGCCGGTCTGGAACGCAGCCCGCCACGCGATGGTCGTCGGCGGCAATGCCGCACTTGTTCAAAGCGCCATCCGGATTGAACCCATCGCCAGCCGAATCAAACCTTTCATCAAAGCGCTGCGCCCGGTTCAGTGGCTCAAAAACCTGCTCGTGTTCGTACCGCTGCTTGCCGGACAGAAAGTCGGTGACCCAGCGCTCTTTCTTGCCGCATGCATGGCATTTGTCGCGTTTAGCCTGACGGCATCGTCGGTTTATATCGTCAACGATCTGCTCGATCTTGCGGCCGACCGTCGTCATCATCGCAAGGCGATGCGCCCCTTTGCCAGCGGTTCGCTCCCGATTTCGGCAGGCATCATCGCGGCACCGCTGCTCGCTGTGGCCGGTGTCGCCATCAGCCTGCTGTTTCTGCCCCCAATTTATCTGGTGGTGCTGGCCGGGTATTTGCTGCTGACAAGCCTGTACAGCTTCTGGCTGAAGCGCGAAGTGATACTCGACGTGATACTGCTGGCCGGGCTTTACACGACGCGACTGCTGGCGGGCTCAGCCGCAACCGGTATCGAGCCATCCTTCTGGCTACTTGCTTTTTCGCAGTTTATTTTCCTGAGCCTCGCGCTGGTCAAACGATATACCGAGTTGCGGCTGAAAGCCGACGACGGTGGCATTGTCGCAGGGCGCGGCTATTACGCGGCGGACTTGCCTGTCCTGATGGCGCTTGGCGCATCGAGCGGAATGATGGCTGTCCTCGTCCTTGCGCTGTACATCGAGTCCCCGGCGACGGCAGCACTTTATGCCGGGCGGGGCTGGCTCTGGCTCATCCTGCCGACGTTTCTCTATTGGGTCGCGCGCCTCTGGATGAAAACGCATCGCGGCGAAGTGCATGACGACCCCGTCGTTTTTGCTGCGCGGGATCGCCAGAGCCTCGTGATCGCCGGGATGTTGGGGATAATATTCGTCGCTGCGGCGCACGACTGGCGGTTCTGGTAAGGATCGACAGCACGGACGCCCGAAGGCAAATACGGCCTCTGCCCGCACATTTCGCTGTGTAAGCTTGCCACCGGGAATACTGGCACAGCCAAGCGCGTTTGCCACATGAGTCGATCGGTGGAAGCCAAGGGACGCTCGACCGCGCCCTGACGAAGCAGCTTGCGGCCGCACAGGATGGCGCACCGTTCCGAATTCTCGTGAGTTTCAAGCAGCGAGGGAGCAGCGTGTGCCGCAGCTTCGACAGTGCCGAGATTGCAGGGATTGCGTGTTGAACGAGTGATGACCGGGTCATTCGCCACGTCCATTCCAGCCAAGCGCAGCAACTTGGGGGGTCCGACAGGCAAACTCTTCAGCATCAGATATTTTTTCGGCTGCTTACGACATGTCGGGCACGCCCGCCTTCGATGCCGCACAAGAGCAGGCGGCGCGCGCGACTGGCAGGCAGGCGCCTTCGCAGCGCTTGACACGTAACATCGTACACGCGTGCGACAGTAATCAGGTGCTAAAAAAAAGCTCGATTTCGCTGGAACCAATCATGCGTGAAAGCATTATAGTTTCGCAGATCGTTAACTCGCTCCCAGGGTCGCCACGATAAAGTTGAAGCTGCGGGCCTCTGTCCCATTGGAGAGACAGTCGCACCGGTCGCGCGCATCATCTCAGTTTAGCTGACAGCATAGCGAAGAACATCACTGGAACGCGGCGGCCTGCCATGTTGGTTGGCGTCGGGCGCGCCCTGCTGGCGACGAGTGTCTCGGCAGATGCTTTCGTGTGGCTGTGCGCGTTCGGCCTTCGTCCCTTTGCATCCACCAAGCCGAAACTACGGAGAGGAAACAGCGATGAGCCTGACTCAAGCCGAAACGGTCTTTGCAAGCGTCCATGAGGACGCAATCAACGACATGCTGACTGCGTTCTGCAATGCACGACCGCACCATCTCAGTTACGGTTCTCCAGCGTTTACCCCCGTGACAACTGTTGCCGAGACCCGAATGGACGCCATTGCATTTCCGGGCATACCCGGCGGCATCCAGTGGCGGCTGCGCATGTCCATTCCGCAGATCGACCTGTTCAAGCAATCGGGCGCCTTGCCGCCCGAGCTGACGTTGGGACCAGGACAATTCAGCGCAGCGATCGACGTCGAACTGTGCATCGAATGCCGCAAGCTCAGGATCGATCCAAAGCCGCCCCGCCCAGACAGAGGCGGGGAGAAAGAACAAGCCAATGATCGTAAGCCTGATGAACGGCATCCCTTGCGCGAACTGACATGCTTCAGGCTGCGTGTCTTCGCGCTTGGCCATATCGAGCATGTCGCGACCTCGACCGGCGAAGACGGCATCGCTTTTGCCGTCGATGCCGTCGAGATCGTGGATATCAAGCCAGACGAGCTCGAGAGTTTTCTCGAATGTCTTTTGTTCCTTATTCTGCAGTCCGTCCTTGCAGGGATCCGTCTGCCGCTGCGCGCGCTCCGCGCTGGCGCTTTCCAGCTTGTCCCCACTGTCGGCCCGTTGATCGAAGATGATCAGATCAAGGCGCGCGGCATCGTTTGACCCTGTATTCGAGGAGAACCGCTATGGCGGAAATTATTGCGGCCGTCGACGAGACTGCGGCCAACACCCTGATCGACACAGCAATTGCACTGATCCCCGCGCAATCTGCGAGCGGATCGGGCAATCTGGGGCCGTTTATAGCAAGCTATGCCGTATCAGCGGCACTGGTGAACGGCGATATCGATCTAATCCCGCCCGACATCGTCCGCGTTGTCGATTTGCGCGTGAACTGGTCGATCAATCTCAGCTTCGGCCTTGATCTCAGTGCGATATTGCCCGATTTTTGCCTGCCGCAAGTCTGCGTCGATATTCCTTGCGTCGGGCGAGTTTGCACGCCGACAATCTGCATTGACTGGCCGACAATCACGATACCCGTATCGTTCGCTGATTTCGTCAAGGCCACCGGTGATTTCCGCCTCGACATCACACTTTCGGGGGGTGTGTGGAATGTGCAGGCAGTCATCGTGGGTTTGCCGAACTTGCAATTCGGCGCAACGAGTGCCTTGTTGCTGGTCGCAATCGGGGCGGCGGTGACGCCGATCCTGCTTGCGATCCCGTTTATCGGGCCGTTCCTCGCAATTGCTGTCAATGCGATTCTTGCGATCATTGGGATTGCCGGCGTTACCGGATTGCTGGGGCCTATCATTACGCCATTTGTCAGCGGATTGAAGATTCCGATCTACCAGCAACCACAGTTGTTTCAGGTTCTTCCGAACGAAGGGCCCGTCGATCCGCCGGTTCGGATCAAGATCGATGCTGTTGCCGCGCGCATCGAAAACAGTGGTGAAGACGAATTGATTCTAACTGCCGACATTTCCGCCTGAGATAGGGAGAGAAAAGATGTACAATGCATTCGATAGCCGCGCCCTTGGTCGAGCGGATTGCTATGCTCAGCGGTTCATGCGCCCGGGCCAGTATCGGTATAATATCGTTCCGGGCTACGGCCAGGCGCTGTCCACTGACTTTCCTTTCGTCATCAAGGTCGATGACAATGAAAGTAACGACAGGGAAATGAGCCAGCATAATTTATGTGTCGGCCCCAGCGGGAAAGGCTTTGCG
>JANODH010000016.1:0-5792 GCA_031412595.1 Sphingomonas sp.
CAAGCGCGACGGCCTCGACTTCGTCCATCTCGACATCTCGCACCGCGACCCGGCCTTCGTCCGCGAGCATTTCCCCAACATCTACGAGAAACTGTTCGGCCTGGGGATCGACATGACCAGGGCGCCGATCCCGGTGGTGCCTGCCCAGCATTATACTTGCGGCGGTGTGCTCGTCGATCTCGACGGGCGAACCGATGCCAAGGGGTTGTATGCAGCGGGCGAGGTGACGCAATCGGGTCTGCACGGCGCGAACCGGCTTGCGTCGAATTCGCTGCTCGAGTGTCTCGTCTTTGGGGAAGCCTGCGCAAAGGATATCGCGGCGAACTGGGAAAGTTTCCCCGCACCGCCCGCGATCCGGCCATGGGATGAAAGCCGCGTCACCGACAGCGACGAGGAAGTCGTCATCCAGCAATGCTGGCGCGAAATCCGGCAGTTCATGTGGAATTTCGTCGGGATCGTCCGGACGACAAAACGCCTCGAACGTGCCGCCAACCGGATTGCGCTTCTGCGGCAGGAAGTCGACGAATATTACGGCAACTTCCGCGTCACGCCCGATTTGATCGAATTGCGCAATCTGGTCGAAGTTGCCGATCTGATCGTGCGGTCTGCCGTGCTGCGCCATGAAAGCCGGGGGCTTCATTTTACGACCGACTACCCCGAAACGGCGGCAGTCGCGGTCGACACAGTGCTGGTTCCGTAAAGGAAGCTGTTTCAATTGACCGCGCCACCGCTTATTTAGGTAGGATGAAATCACCCGCATCGATTATATTGCTGTCCTTGAGCGCTGTACCCGCAGTCGCGCAGGTGCCCGTCGTCGTACCGACTCTGCCGGTGGCTGCCCCCGTCATTCTTCCAGTGGCACCGGCACCCCTGCCCACCTTATCGCCAGCGCAAATCGACTTTCTGACGCAGTGGCTGCAAGCTGGCGCCAACCAGGGCTTGGGCGCCGGCAGCGTAGCGGCAGTGCCCGCCGAAGGCGACGCACTCGTTCGAGCCGCGCTCGATCGCGCGCGTGCGCTTCATTCGGGACGGATCGAAACCGCTGATTTCCTCGAAGTCTGGGCCCTCCGTCCCGCTGCTTATGATCCGCTGCCCGCTTTTGCGGCGGCGGTTGCAGCAGACCGATTGGCGCAATGGGCCAATGCACTAACGCCGCCCTACGCGGGTTATGAAGCCTTGCGCAAAGGCCTTGCGACCTATGAAGCCATTCAGGACGCTGGCGGGTGGCCGGTTCTGAATGCTAAATCGGCGGCCGATCTCGTCCGCGCACGCCTTTTGCTCGAAGACAAAAGCGTGACGCGGGGAGAGCCGCTTGCCGCAAGCATCCAGCGGGCGCAGCGCCGCTATGGCCTCAACCCGACCGGGCTGCTCGACGTGCGCACGCTGGCGGCGCTGAACGTGCCCGTCAGCGAGCGGATCGGTGCGATCATGGCGAATATGGAGCGCTGGCGCTGGCTGCCGCGCGAGTTGCCCGTCAACCGCGTGCAGGTGAATATCGCCGCCGCCGTGCTGACAGCGTTCGAAGGCGATGCGCCCGTTGCATCGATGCGCGCGGTAACGGGCAGCCCCGGCGGCAACGAGACGCCGATGCTGACGTCGAGCATACACAGCATCGTGATCAATCCGCCGTGGAACGTGCCGTCATCGATCGCAAAGAAGGAATTGTGGCCAAAAGGCCGGGCAGCGCTGCTTGCACAAGGGTATAAAATCGTCGGGACGCCCGAAACTGGCGAGCGTATCGTTCAGCCTGCCGGGCCGAGAAGTGCGCTTGGGCGCCTCAAGTTCGATTTCGACAATCCCTTTGCGGTCTATTTGCACGACACGCCGCTGCGCGCCAAATTCACGAGCTTCGACCGGCTGGCGAGCCACGGCTGCGTCCGCCTCGAAAAGCCGGTGCCGCTGGCCGCGATGATGCTGGGCAAAAACCCTGTCTGGGCAGGCTCGGCATGCAGACCGCGATCGATACCGGCAAAACGCAGCGGGTGCAGCTTCCTGAACGCGTGGCGGTTTATTTGCTTTACTGGACGGCATTTGCCAGCGCCAACGGCAACGTGAATTTCCGTGACGATCCCTATCGCTGGGATAAATTGCTGGCCGCCAAAATCGATGCGGCCTCGCGTCGAGCGGCAGCGGTTGTAACGGCTTCGAAAGGATACTGAAGACGATGCACATCAGAATTGGGATTACGCAGGCTTTCGTTATCGCTGCCACGCTGGGGTTAGCGGCATGCAACCGATCGCCCGAACCAATCGCGGACCCGCTTGCCGACAATCTGGTCACTGAAGTACCAATTGACGACTTAGCGCCGGTGAACAGCGCCGACGTGCCGATAGTGGACAATGCGATGGTCAATATGACGAACACGCTCGCACCACCCGAATTTTCGGATAGCGAGCAAATGCGCGATGATGCCGATGCGACCGGCCTGACAGCGCGCTTGCCGAGCGAAGAAATGCCTGGGCAACCGGCCAATGAATCGCAGCCGGCGCAATAGGCCTGTGTTAGTGCAACGTTCAGGACATTGCGCTAAACCATGCTGATGGATCGCCGGACCTTTTCGAGACTTGCGCTTGGCGGCATTGGGTTGGCGGCGTTGCCTAGCGGCGTTGCCAAAGCGATTGCGCGACCAGTCACGCCACGGCTTGCCAACACCGACATACTCGAGCGCGCCAAAGCTGCACTCGACAGGCACAAGGCGCTGGTCCCGTTGCGCGACCGCGTGGCGATTGCCGATTTTAGCGTGGCGTCGAGTGGCCTTCGCTTTCACATTGTCGATCTGATCAGCGGTCAGGTGAATAGCTACCTCGTCGCCCATGGCCGCGGTTCGGACCCCGAACATTCGGGTTGGCTGCAGCGCTTTTCGAATGAGCCGAACTCGCTTGCTACATCGGATGGCGCTTATCTTACTGGCCAGATTTATGAGGGCATCCACGGCCAATCGATGCGGCTGCTCGGCCTCGATCCTGCAAACAGCAATGCCGAACCGCGCGCGATTGTCGTTCACGGCGCCGATTACGTTAGTGAAGATCATGTCGCCAAGTGGGGGAAAACCGGGCGCAGCGAAGGCTGTTTTGCCGTGGCGCGCCACATGATCCCGCAAGTGCTCGGCATGCTCGGCCCCAACCGGATGCTTTTTGCCGACAAGATTTAACGCAATTTGCTGACTTTCAGGCCATCGAGCTTGGCCCGCGCCTGAACCGATTCCTCGCTACGCGTCATGGCTTTGGCAATTGCTTTCAACGACATGGATTTTGCTGCGAGACGATGAAGCTTTTGGATTTCGTCGGACGTCCACGGCAGGCGATGGCGCTGAAACTCTTTGGCACCACGTTCGGACATTCGACTCTCCCTACTGGCGCCGCATTGTTACCCTGCTAAACCGCTGGCCACCATGTCCAGCAACCACCTCTATCTTGTCGATGGCTCCGGCTATATTTTTCGCGCTTATCACCGCTTGCCACCCCTGACCAATGTTCACGGCGAACCGGTTGGCGCTGTCTATGGCTATACGACGATGCTGTGGAAACTTGCCGAAGCACTGCACAAGGCCGACGGCCCGACGCACATGGCCGTCATCCTCGACAAATCATCGAAGACTTTTCGCAACGATCTTTACGATCAGTATAAAGCACAGCGCCCGCCGCCGCCCGAAGATCTGGTGCCGCAGTTCCCCATGATCCGCGACGCGACGCGCGCGTTTTCGCTGCCGTGCATCGAAACCGAGGGACTCGAAGCCGACGACATCATTGCCTGCTATGCCAAGGCCGCTCTGGCGCAAGGTTGGCAGGTCACCATCGTATCGTCGGACAAGGATCTGATGCAGCTGATCCAGCCGGGACTCGATCTCTACGACACGATGAACAACCGGCGGCTGAATGCGCCCGAAGTGTTCGAGAAATTCGGCGTCGAACCTGCACAACTCGGCGATGTCCTCGCGCTGATGGGCGATACCGTCGACAACGTGCCAGGCGTGCCCGGCGTGGGCCCGAAGACAGCGGCAAAGCTGATCATCGAGCATGGCGATCTCGAAGCGGTGCTTGCGGCGGCACCCACAATGAAGCCGGGAAAACTGCGCGACAATGTGATCGAACATGCCGATATGGCGCGGCTTTCGCGTGTCCTGGTGACGCTGAAAGACGATTGCGACCTGCCCGAGCCGCTTGATGACCTGCTGCTCCAGGGCATTCCCGAAGCGCCGCTCCGCGCTTTTCTCGAACATCACGGCTTTCGCTCACTGCTGACCAAATTGGGCGGCGGTCCTGCCGCTGCACATCCGGCAGCAACGCCGACGCCTGCACCTGCAGTCCCCGACGTGCCGTTCGATCACGATGCTTATGAATGCGTGACGACGCTGGACGCGCTCGATCGGTGGATCGCGGACGCAACTGCAGCGGGCGTGGTTGCCATCGATACCGAAACTGACGGCCTCGATGCAACGCAGGCGCGGATCATCGGCTTCAGTCTGGCAACAGCGCCGGGCAAAGCCTGTTATGTCCCGCTTGCACATGGCGGGACCGATCTGCTGGCCGAAAAGCCCGCGCAGATTGACATGGGCTTGGCGCTCGACCGGCTGCGGGTGCTGATGGCCGATCCGTCCGTCCTCAAAATCGGCCAGAACCTGAAATATGACATGACGATTTTGGCGCGCCACGGTATCGTGATCGCGCCGTTCGACGATACGCTTGTGCTCAGTTTTGCGCTTGATGCCGGACGCAATAATCACGGGATGGACGAACTGGCGCAGCTCCATTTCGGGCACAGCTGCATTGCCTACAAGCATGTCTGCGGCACGGGCAAAAACCAGCTGACATTTGCGCAAGTCCCTTTGCGCGATGCGACGCGCTATGCCGCCGAAGACGCCGACGTGACGCTGCGGCTGTGGCAAAAGCTGAAACCGCGCTTGTCACCCGAAGCGGTTACAACCGTTTATGAGCGCGTCGACCGCCCGCTGGTCCCGGTCATTGCAGCGATGGAGCGTGAAGGCGTCAAAGTCGATCGCGAGCATCTCGCGCGGCTGTCGTCCGAATTCGCGCATCAGATGGGCGCACTCGAAGCCGAACTGCACGAAATGGCCGGGCAACCCTTTGCCATCGGCAGTCCGCAGCAGCTCGGGGTGATCCTGTTCGACAAAATGGGTCTGAAAGGCGGGCGAAAAGGCAAAACCGGTGCTTATTCGACCGATGCGGCCGAGCTCGAAAAGCTGGCCGGACAAGGCATTCCCATTGCCCAGAAAGTGCTCGACTGGCGGCAGGTTGCCAAACTGAAATCGACGTATACCGATGCGCTGCAACAGCAGATCAATCCCGAAACCGGGCGCGTCCATACCAGTTACTCGCTGATCGGCGCGCAGACCGGGCGCTTGTCGTCGAACGACCCCAATCTGCAGAACATTCCGATCCGCACCGAAAACGGCCGCCGCATCCGCGAAGCGTTTATCGCCGAGCCCGGCAATGTTTTGCTGAGTGCCGATTATAGCCAGATCGAACTGCGACTTGCCGCGCATATGGCCGACGTGCCAGCGCTGAAAGCCGCATTCGCCAATGGCGACGACATTCACAGCCTGACTGCGATGGAATTGTTCGGCGAAGTCAATCGAGACACGCGCGGCCGCGCCAAGACGATCAATTTTTCGATCCTCTATGGCATTTCGCGCTGGGGCCTTGCTGGCCGCATGGGCACTACGGCGGACGAAGCGCAGGCGCTGATCGACCGCTATTTCGAGCGCTTTCCCGGCATCAACCGGTACATTGCCGAAACACTGGAGCAGGTGCGCGAAACCGGTTTCACACGCA